>CAMJFD010000070.1 GCA_946404845.1 uncultured Butyrivibrio sp.
AGCCATTACGCCGTTTTCTGAGAGTTTTTCATTAGAAGCCGGCTTAAAGGCCCTGTCAAAAGCTTCCAGATAACCATCATTATCTCTACATTTAGTCTCTATTATGTTGTATATAGAATCTGCAATTTCCAGTGCTTCCTTATCTCCTGTTGCATCATAATAAGAAGACAATGCATAGATTGAAAAAGCCTGATTATATGTATGCTTTATAGTATCTTCCGGTTTACCGTCATAAGTTACTGACCAGAGCATACCGCCATGTTCCTTATCCAGACAGTAATTTTTCATAAATTCATATCCATGCCTTGCATTATCCAGAAGATGTTCTTCTCCCAGAAGCTTATAAGCATTTGCAAAAAACCATGTGATTCTACTATTTAGTATACATCCTTTAACGGATTTTTTATCAATATTTAGTTTATAATCCATATAACCATAGAATCCACCAAACTCATCATCCCTTAGATTTTCCCAAAAAGGAATAATGTCATTAGTAAGATGGTTCTTAATTTCATTTATCATGTTAGAAGCACCTGCCTTTTAATATTGTTTATTAACCCTTTACTGCGCCTGCTGCTATTCCGTTATAGATCTGCTTCTGACATGCAATGAATACAATAAGTGCAGGTATGAAGGAGATGATAACACCAGCACAGATCAGGTTGTACTTACTTCCAAGTGGTCCTGTAAATGTATAGAGTGAAGTTGCTACTGTACCAAGTTTTGTCTTATCCTGCAGATACAGCATTGCACAATAGTATTCGTTATATGTACCAGCACCTTTTAAGATACAACTGGTTACTATAGCTGGTTTTAGAAGTGGTAATAATATTCTCCAATAAATAGTCCAATATGATGCGCCATCAATAATTGCTGATTCATCAAGTGAAGTTGACAGATTCTCAAAGAACTGAATGTATATGTATATCGATATAACATCAGTTCCACACATCATAATGATGTATCCATATAATGAGTTAACCAGGTGCAGATGTAACATAATACTGTAAACAGATACCTGCATCGCAATACCTGGAAGGAGGGCTGCAAAAGTGAACAGATTACGAATAAGTCCGTTCATAGGGAATGCAAATCTGTTAAGAACATACGCTAGCTGTGTTCCAATTATTGTAGAAATAAGGAGTACACAAATCAGAATAATTGCTGAGTTCTTGAATGCATTACCCATATTGGCTGTCTGAAACGCCTTAATGAAATTTGAAAAGTTGACCCATGAAACTGGTGGAGTCATAACATTTGTAGACTGATATTCCACATCATCCTTAAATGCTGTAACAAAGCAGGATACCAGTGGAATTACTGCCATAAATGAAAATAGTAATAATGATGCGTATTTCACGATTATCCAAATGTAATGGCTTAGAGTGTAATGATGCACTATTTTACTTGGTTTAATTTTTGCTGTCTTTGCCTGCATATCAATTACCTCCCTTGGCTGCTTTTAATGCTTTCTGCTCAGCCTTAATAGCCTTAAGTTTTGCTTTTGCTTCTTTTTCTCTTGCCTTTTTAGCTTTTAAGCTTTCATCATCTGTATTGGCATTTCTGAATATATATTTGAATAAGAGCTTCTGTATTAATGTACAGATAAGAATAACTACGAGGAGGAATACAGCCATTGCTGAAGCCAGACCTACCTTCTGATCTGTGTGAGCTATCTTATTCATTACTACAAAGAACGTTCCTGTTCCATTATTTCCGGATGTTATAACATAAGGTGCCTCGAATGCACTAAGTGATCCTGTGATAGATAAGATAATGTTAAGTGTAACGATTGTCTTGATACTAGGCAGGATGATATATCTGAACTGCTGGAATTTATTAGCTCCATCAAGTTCTGCTGCTTCATATAATGCAGCATCTACTGACATAATCGCGCCGATGAATAGGACCATGTTCTGTCCTAAATATTTCCAAAATGAAGAATAAACAAGTGACCAGTTATTGATTGCCTGATCCTTAAGCCAGTATGGAAGTGTCTCCATATTGAATCCAATCCATGAAAGGACTGTATCTAATACAAATCCTCTTGTGTAAAAGAATTTGAAAATGAAACCAATTGCGATACCATTTATAAGAAATGGGAAGAATATGAGTCCCTTAAAGAGACCGCCCATTCTAACTTTCATACTAAGAATAGTTGCCAGATACAGAGCTATTGAGATCTGTATTACTGCACCAACCATATAATAAAGTGATAATACAAGAGATCCTGCAATCTCTCTTTTGTTAAACAGTGTTATATAGTTCTTAAATCCTACGAATTTTCTAGCGCCAGCATAACGCATATTGTAAAAACTGAATTTAATCATTTCCAGGAATGGATAATAAGTGAAAACCAACAGCAATATAAGAGGTATTATGCTGAAGCCAACAATTATAAGTGCCCTTTGTCCCTTCTTCGATTTAAAAAAGCTTTGTATTTTACTCATATCATTCCTCCAAATATAAACCTTGCATAAATCCTTTTTTCTTAATTACTGCCCGCATCTAATGCAGATACGGGCAGCTGTGTAAAACACATAAGTTAATTATTCGTTAACTGTTACTCCTACGATTTCCTGAGCTTCTGTCCATGTTGCATTCCATTCTTCCATGATTTCGTCGAATGTTCTTGACTGTGTTGAAGCATCTTCAATAATAGCTGCTACCTTATCGTTACCACCGTTGTTGATATTAAGGCTTGATTCTGAGTTAAGCTCATTCATAAGATCTTCCTCACCTTCAATAGCTGGATCATCAACTACATATGTAACACCTGCATCTGTAAATGCCTGATAGATATCTGGTACATTTGTGTCATCAGCTGCGATTGGAAGACCACCTTCGTTATATGAGAATCCAGATTCTTCTGTCATCCACTTTACAAAGATAAGAGAAGCAAGCTTATTAGTATCATCTGAATTTACGTTAATACCAAAGTTATAATCAGGGCCTGCTGCTGCATACTGTTTTCCATCAACTGTGATTGGGAATGGCATATATCCGATATCATCAGCGTTTTCACCAGCACCCTGCATCTGAGGAACTGCCCATGAACCAAGTACCATTGTTGCAATCTCACCATTATTAATCATTGTCTTAGATGATTCCCAGTCTGTTGTTGAGAAGTCATCTTCTGTAAGACCAGCTGCTACTGCATCATAGAGAATCTTGTATACGTTGTAAGCTCCTGTTCCATCACCTGGATCAGCGAATGGATTAGAACCATGGATAAGTGAATCATTTGTCCATGATGAAAGCCCTGTTGCACCGCCTGAGATGTATGCATCCCATGCACCAAGTGTCCAGTTAGCTGCATAGTTTGTATAAAGAGGTACGATTGATGAATCGTAATCCTTAACTGCCTGTAATGCTGCAATGAATTCTTCTGGAGTCTTAGGAAGTTCTGTAACACCAGCTTCTTCAAATACTCTCTTGTTGTATACGATACCCTGAGCATTTGCTGTTGTAGGAATACCATAAACTTCTCCGTTGTATGTCCAGTTAGTTGTGTAATTTACAAGTGCTGATACATCTTCTTCTGTACCATATGACATAAAGTATGTTGCAAGATCAGCCTTAGTAACTGCTGGGATCATCATGATGTCGCCCCAGTCCTCACCCTGAAGACGGAGAAGAGCATCGTTTGCATAATCTGTAATACCTTCAATTTCAACAGTTATGCCAGGATACTGCTCATTAAATGCTGCTACATAATCAGCCCATGATGTTCCGTTATAATCATCTGTAAGCATATCTGTTCTATGTGACAGAACCTTAATAGTTGTTGTAATGTCTGTTCCTGTTTCTCCAAGAACAACATCCTTGTACTGAAGACTTCCATCAGCTGATGCGCTATCTTCTGTAGTTTCTGTTGCTTCTGTAGCTTCAGTTGTTTCTGCTGTCTCTGCTCCAGTAGTCTGTGTATCTGTTGTATCACTACTGCCACAAGCTGCCAGTGAAGCTGCCATAACAGCTGCCATTGACAATGCCATAACCTTTTTAAATTTCATGATTTGAACCTCCCTAAAAAAGTTTAATCTGTTTAAGTTAACTTTCTCTTTTTGTTAACTTTAAATTTAGTATAATTGATTTAGTTAATTAGTCACTACTCATTATTGCAATTTATCATTCATTATTGATTTATTTTATTGTTTTGTTATTAATTCACAGTTTTATTTTCCATTTTTTGTTAAAAATATCAGTCCAAAAGCCTTGATTTTTCAAATAATCTGTTATTAAAATCATTTTAATGGGGAAGCAATAGTTTTCATTGGAGGTTATTCTATAATATGAAATATGATAATTTAATTTTTAAGTTAATTAAAGTAAATTCATTTATCGATGACGAAATAGATATCAGAAATTTCTTTACCAGATTTCCAGAATATGATTCAAATATACTTGGAAATTTACAATATGATAGTTTCCTTCATATAGAATCAATTGGAGGTGGACTTTATAATAAGCCTTTTACATTTTCCATAGAACCTAATAATTCTTTTCTAATTATTTTTATCAGACAAGGTTCCGTGACAATTAAACAGAATAATTCCAAAACAGTTATTAGTGAAGGTAATTACCTGCTGATTAATTGCAATAAAAAAACAGAAATTCAATCTCTCATTCTTGATTTAAATTTAGAATTATTCATGGTGACAGGAAATAATATGAATATGTACTTACCAGTATTTGAACAAAAGAAAAATTCTATACTGAGCAGTAGATATACAGAACAGGATAATATGACAGTGCACGATTTATATAGCCTTTCTGATAGATGTGATCAGGCTACTTTATTTAAGATGCACGCACTTATTACATCTCTATTATCTTCATTATGTATAGCAAATTCAGATAAGATTACTCAGAATGAAACAGATCAGCCGTATTACTTATCAGAAATGCATGATTATATTACTAAACGCTATCATCTGCCATTCTCTCTGTCTCTTTTTGAAGACCAGTTCAGAATTAACAAATACAGGCTTTGCAGAGAATACTCCAAGTCCTACAGAGTATCACCGCTCAAGGACCTGAACAGACACAGACTAATTGCGGCAAAAAAATTGCTGCTTACCACTGATTTACAAATTCAGGAGATAAGCAGCAAAGTTGGCTTTGATAGCGTTACTCATTTTATTAATATGTTCAAAAAAGAATACGGTGTTACTCCAAAGTTATTTAGAGAAAACTCACAGGTGACCCAATAGAAGCTGCACTGGACCTCTCTACAAATTCACCACTTAAAACAGAAATACCAGGTGAATGGCTACTATTTTTGATCTTAGTAAGCATCATATTAACTACTGTACTGGCCATTTTGGATATATTCAGCCTGTACGTAGTTATTGGTGTATCTACATAAACTCCATTAAGATAATCATCAAATCCCACAACAGATATATCTTTTGGAACTTTATATCCCAGCTTTTGCAGCTTGTTGATCATATATGCCGCAGTAACATCGCAGTTACAGAAAAAAGCTGTTGGCATATTCTTTTTATCAGGCAGTTTGAACAGATGCTCAGAATCTACCATTCCGTCTTCTTTATTTCTGTCATCAATTATCCATTTTTCTTCAAAAGGAATTCCATGTTCTATAAGAGACTTAACATATCCAAGAAAACGTTCTTCGATACTAGGTGTAGCCAGTACTGTACCGACGTATCCTATTTTTCTATGTCCCAGATTGAACAGATAATTAGTCATTTCATAACCGCCACCAATATTATCTGTAACGACCGCTCCTGTTTCTTTATCACCTTTTCCATCTGCAAGAACAATAGGAATATTTATATTGTTTTCCAGATAATTAAGATACTCCGTAGTCAGATTACCTATGATAATTACACCGTCGGCCTTACCCTGTGCTACTATCTGAGGCAATTCTCTTATTTCTTCTGTTTCTGGTGATACTACTTCCAGAAATGTGAGGCATCCATTTGCTATACAGCACTGAGATATTTCCTGATAAAGTTTCCAATAGAATGACTGCGACTGAATCAGGAATCTTTCAGCAACCACTACTCCTATATTATGATTTTCAATGTTTGACTGGCTCTTCTTTTCATAACCCATTTCATGCGCTAATGATAAAATCTTATTTCTAAGCTCTTCACTAACTCCCTTTTGTCCTGACATAGCTTTAGATACCGTAACAGTACTTACCCCAAGTTTTGAAGCTATATCAGACATTCTAACTTCTCCTGCCATATTGACCCCCATTTTATTAAATGTTATAGATAACCTATTTTACATCATTTTATAGTTCTTACAGAACTTCTCTCCACTATATAACTATCAACATATCTTAACTGATTTGTTATAGTTGTACCAGACATTTTTTCATGCATGATATCCATAGCTTCCTCTGCCATTTTAGCCATATCTACATTATATGTAGTAATAGTATTACCAAAATCATCTCCAAACAGATAATTATCATAACCTGTAACTGATATATCTTCAGGAATAGAAAGCCCTCTCTTATTAAGTTCCTTATTAAGATATGCTGCCGAAAAATCACTTGCACATGCAAAGGCTGTAGGCAAACTATCTGGAAGTTCAACTCTTATATTTTGTTCAGGTAATGTTCTGTCATCCAGAATCCACTCTTCACTAATTGTAAGACCAGCCTCAGTCATAGCCTTCCTGTATCCAAAATACCTGTCCTTAATATTTCTGTTAAGAGCAATAGTTCCAACAAATCCTATTTTCTTATGCCCATGACTTATCAGATATTTAGTTGTCTTGTACATTCCAACATAACTGTTAGAGATAACACAGTCGCAATTAAGATCTGTATTGTATGAATCCATTATTACAAGCGGCAGTTTAACAGTCGCTAATATCTTTTTGATAAAAGAGCTTTCGGCTCTACCTATTATTACTATTCCATCCATTTTACCAGAAGCAACAGTCTGTGGTATTACATTCTGACCTTCTGTTTCACTGTCTATCATTTCAAGGCTTGTAAAAAAGTGCCTTTTTGCAGCAGCATAAGCTACCTTTTCGTACATTTCCCAGTAAAAAGAATTTCCTACAGATATATCTTTAGCTGGAACCAGAACAGCTAGTGAAGCTCCATTTGCATCTTTTTTTTCATATCGTGTAAAATCATAGCCCATCTGCTTAGCGATACCAATTATCTTTTCCTGAATCTCATCGCTAACTCCTCCACGACCTGCCAGCGCATTTGAAACAGTAACTATGCTTACACCTGTCTCTTTTGCTATATCTTTTAATTTAACCTTAGATTCCATCTCTACTCCATTATCGTCATCTGATTGTTATCTGTTTAATATATTCCCTATTGTAGAATTTTCTCTAAATATCCCCTGTATCGCATAGGTATTCATTGGCGCCCTATTTCCAATTATTCTATCTGTCAGAAGCTTAACCGATAATGCAGCTATTTCAGATTTGGAATAACTCATTGTAGTAATATTTGCATCTTGATCCACCTGGTCAAAAAAACCTGTTACAGATACATCTTCCGGAACCTTTATTCCTTTCTGCGAAAGCTCATTTATTACTGATGTTGCCTCACTACATCCTGTACATACTATAGCTGTCGGTCTTTCAGCTGCATCTATTTTCCAGTAATCTTCCATATTATTAAATATATAATATTCTCTCTCTGGCAGACCATTAGACATAAGACCACTAAGATATCCCATATATTCATCCATTTTGACATTATAATTATCTATAGTATTCATATATCCTATGCGTCTGTGCCCATGATAAACAAGTTGTTGTATAATCTGGGCCATTCCATGAAAACAGTCCGGAATTATATAATCAAGATCAGTTCTGATACCGCCAAATCCGATGACTACAGTTGGTACCTCTGCCTTAGGAAGACTTTCATCATCAAAATCTCCTATTATAATATTGCAATCCGTATCAATATTATGGCCAAAGTCTTTAAGATCTTTTGCCCCCAGAAGCCTGTATTCATCTCCTCGTGCATTGATGATCTTCACTATAATTTTGCTAATGTCATTTAGATTAATATTAGAAGAATCAAGATCATAGATATCAAACCTGATTATCTTCTGATTTTCCAGGCCTCTATTCCCTCTAACCTTATAGCCTTGTCTCTCAGCTTCTTTTATTACTTTATTTCTAACGTTTTCGCTTACACCTTTTTTGCCGTATAAGGCATTAGATACTGTTACTATGCTTACACCCGTTGCATTTGCAATATCTTCAAGTTTTACATTCTTTCTCTTACCCATAAGACCTGATCCTTCATATTGACAGCTTTAATTTAACTTAATTGTAAATCCAATTTAGCTAAATAGTCAATAATTAATACAATTTATTAAATATAAGTTATGGCGTTTTTACTCATTTTTCTTTATGTTTTTTAGTCATTTCATACAAGGCCCTTGCCTTTAGCGACAATCATACATAAAAATGTAAATTAGTTTACTATTTTATCATTTGACATTGCCCTCTGGAAATTATATAAATATAATATCGTTTTGAGTTTTTATGGGGTTTTATATATGAGTTTAGACAGGTTGTTTTTGGGCATAAAATCAACATTGTTACTAGTTATTGTTGGCTTGATTTGTTCATTTACGTGCAGTGCATCGGAGGAGGGAGAAAATCTATCGGGTGAATTGGACGTTATTTTGAATGTCCCGCCAGAGTCGATGCAGTCTTATGTATCTTCTTTTGAACGTAAGTATCCAAATGTTTCAATTACAATTGAATATTATTCAGACTATGAAAATGATATTCAGAACCGTATAAGCACAGGTGAATACGGCGATGTTCTCATGATTCCTTCTTATATGGGATATGATGATTTTCCTGAATATTTCCTGCCACTTGGTGATACTTCTGAACTGGCACAGAAATATAATTATCTCTCCCAGAGTAAGCTACATGATAATTCTGTATATGGACTTCCATCTTCTGTTTACATCAATGGAATTATCTATAATAAGAGGATATTTGAAGAAGCAGGTATCACAGAAGTTCCCAAAACTACTGATTCTTTTTTGGAAGATCTACAGCTAATTCATGACAGAACATCTGCTATACCATTTTATACACAATATAATGATTCATGGGCTATCCAGTATTGGGAAGTATTTCCGTTTATTGAAATGACAGGTGACCCGGAATACAAATTCAATCAGTTTATATTTGAAGAAAACCCATTTACTAAAGGATCAACTCACTATAATACTTATTCTTTATTGTATGAAATAGTACATAATAAACTGGCTGGTGACAATCCAATAGATACTAACTGGAATGATTCCAAGATTCTGCTTAATACAGGTGATATAGCATGTATGGTCATGGGATCATGGGCACTTAATGATATAAAATCATCCGGACCAAACCCTGATGATGTGTCATTTATGCCGTTTCCTAATACTATAAACGGCCAACAGTATGCTACTCTCTCCAGTGATTACTGCTATGGTATCAGCAAGAAATCTACAAATGCAGAACTTGCAAAAGCCTTTGTAAATTTTATGCTGGATGAATCTGGTTATGCAACAGACAAGGATTGCATTTCCATATTAAAGAGTGATCCTCTGACTGAGTCATACTCTAATATGGAAAATGTTATTATAGCATCCAGCACATTGGCTTCAGATAGCCAGTACAAACTGTATAAAGAGCTATTAAACGGAATTAACCTTGAAGATACCGAAGAAATACAGCGCATTATATTGGCAGCAGATGGCGCCACAAATGAATCTTTTGATTCTATAATGAACGACTGGAACAGCAGATGGGAAGCTGCCAGACCTGTTGGTGCATATATCAACAATGAAAAGGCTAACAGCGCACAGCTATGGCAATATTCAACAGAACTTACAGATAAAGAGTATAAGGTTGAATTTTCTGATTCTGAACTCGATTATATAAATAATACACATACTGTTACTGTAGGATACGTTGATAATACAGTTCCTTTTATATTTAATGATAATTGTACAATGAAAGGTCTTGCCCCAGATCTTCTTGATATCACATCCAAAGAAACAGGAATACAGTTTGAATATGTACAATATTCTAATCAGGCTGAACTACAAAGAGCTATTATTAATGGAACAGTTGATATGATGGCCTACGCTCCTACTGAAAGACAGGGAATTCAATTGTCGCACTCATACCTTGGCAATTCTGTTCTGCTTGTTTATAACAATAATTTTGACAGGGATGATATTACTCAGAACTCTGAAGTACTTGTTTCTGGTGAAGATTATGAATTCTTATCAGATGATCATCCTAAATACTATGCCAATACAGCAGAAGATGCTCTCAATATGGTATTTGAAGGCAATGCTGACTATACAGTTATCAATTACTACTCAGCCAGTTTTTTTGTTCCTTATTATAGCAGTAATATACTAAAAACAGAGCCGCTTAACTACTATGGCTCAGTTGCATTTGGATATGGTACAAATGTTGATTCCAGACTGATATCGATTTGCAACAAGATTTTATACAGTATACCAGAAACGGATATACAGACACTGCTACTACAGAACATGGAAAAAAGTAATTATACCCTTACTTTCAAGCAGTACCTTGAAAATAATCCATTCATAGCAATCGTACTTATCGCTATAGTATCTGCATTGTTAATACTTGCAGCTATACTGATTACTGCAGGAACTATACACAGTGCAAGACGTAAAGCCAAGGAAATGGAAAAATATGAAAATCTCTCAAGGCTTATTGATGAATATATATTTGAAATAGACTACAGAACCGGTAATATGACATTCGATTCAAAGTCCAAAGAAAAATTTAATCTGACTGAAAAATACAATCTCTACACTCTCACCAATCAGTTCCTTTTAACCATAAGGAATCAGATAAGAGAATGCAGACGTAACAATCAGAACATTTCTGAGATTTTTGATTATGACAATAACGGCGTTACAGAACATTACAAACTAGCATTCTCAACAATGCAGGAGCATAACAAGCCAATACATATTATTGGTAAAATTATAAGTGCAGACAATGAATACAACGAAAAGGAATATCTAAGACTCAAATCCCAGACAGATCCGCTTACAGGCTTGTATAACAGAACTGGTCTTGGACGCGAATTTAACAGAATCGTTACACAGAATAGTTCTTCTTCAACTGCTGTCCTAATATTTGATCTTGATTCATTTAAACAGGTAAATGATTCTATCGGACACGGCGGCGGAGATGCAGCTCTTAAGCACTTGAGCTCAGTTATTTCTGCATATAACGATGAGAACTGGATAGCTTCACGTATCGGTGGTGATGAATTTGTAGTATACAGTTATGGTTTATCAAGATCAAAACTTTTAGAGCGACTTGAGACAATTATGAACAAAATCAGTTCTGTCATAATCTATGACGGACGCAAATACAAGATAACAGCGAGCTGCGGAGCTGTATACTCAGATTCAGTAATTATGCTTGAAGAAGGTATAAGCGAAGCTGACAAAATCCTGTATAAGAAAAAAAATGACGGCAAAAATGGTTATCTAATAAAGACCATATCAGACGAATATTCAGTTGATAACTGCCTTAATAAAAAGACTAAAAGCATTTAAGAAAAAGGTTGCTGCTCGTATTAGTATTTAATACGGCAGCAACCTTTTTATCTTCTCTATACCTTATATACTACATATATTTATTCCTTAACACTGAACTGAGATATCAATTCGTTCAAACTTTCTGACTGTTCTGACAATTCAAGTGATACAGCACTTGATTCCTCAGCTGTAGCTGAGTTATTCTGAACAACATTTGAAATCTGGTCGATACCCTTACTGATTTCTTCCATTGCTTCTGCCTGATTCTGAGCCATAGCTCCAGATTCCTGCATCATCTCTGTTACACTATTAACTGTTTCCTGAACTACAAGAAGTGCTTCCTTAGTTTCATCAACAACAATATTACCATTTCTGATTTCTTCCATAGTATCACTGATGAGCTGATGTGTATTCTTAGCAGCTTCAGTACTCTCATTAGCAAGTGCACTGATTTCTTCTGCAACAACAGCAAATCCTTTTCCTGCATCTCCTGCTCTTGCTGCCTCTATAGAAGCATTAAGTGCAAGGAGCTGTGTCTGTTTGGCAATAGACTCAATTTCATTAGTAACCTGTTCAATCTGATTAGATGCTTCTGTAATTCTTGTCATCGCATCAGTTACCAGTTTCATCTTATGTGCAGAATTCTCAGCATCAGATTTAGCTCTTTCTGCCATATCAATTCCCTGCTGTGCAGAATCTGCCATTTCCTTTGTCTGCTCTGTAACAGTTGCTACAGATGCTGTCAGCTCCTGAACAGCTGCTGCCTGATCTGTGGCACCATTTGCAAGATCTGATGCACCCTGTGACATATTACTTGCACCCTGTGATACCTGTGAAGAAGATTCTCTAACTCTGCCAATTGTTTCTGACAATTTATTTGTAATGTTTTCTAATGATTCTCTGATAGGAATATAATCTGCCTTATATAGTTCAGGATTGTCTGTTCCGTGTGTAAAATCGCCTCCAGCAACCCTGTCAAGTGTTACACTAATATCTTCGACAATTTCCTTGATATTAGTAGTTGCACGGTCAAGATCGCTGGCCATCTTGCCAAGTTCATCCTCTGATTTATAATTAATTTCAATATCAAGTATGCCATTTGACATATCATCAGCTGCCTTGGATATCTCCACAACAGGTCCAAGGATACTGCCGCCCAGCTTCTTGGATATATCTTTTATATATAGTATAGTTGTAACGATAGTAATTATAGAGATTACAGCCATTACATATAACAGTATTATAAATGAATTGAATGCTGTCTCAGCCTGACTAAATGAGTCCTGAGAAACAGCTTTAAGATCTGATGCAAGGGCTTTTACAGTTGTAGTTACATCACCATTCATAAGATCATATATCTCATCAGAATTAGAAGGTCCTGTTTCTGTCATAGTACCTGCTGCAAATAACTCAACTACTTGATCTGTAAGTGTACTAAGTGTATTTATGTCATTCTGAACTGCAGTCAGATTAGTCTGATTAGTATATACTTCTGAAAGATCATCCAGATTTGCCTGTAACTCTGGAATCTTTTCCTGAATATTAGCAATCTGTTCAGTCTGAGTCTCCTCATTACGAGTAGTAAGAGCCCACCATGATGCCTTCATGTATGCCTGAACGTTAATTCTAATTTCGCCCTGCAAATTATCCTGCATATAGTATATTCTATACATATTGCGAAATCCTACAACAGCTGCCGCTCCTGTAATTATAAGAGAGCCTACTACAATAGCAATATAAATAAAAATCCTTTTAAATGTAGAAGCCATCTTATCATTTACTTTTATCGATTTTAGTTTTTCAACATCAGTACTAACTAGACTTTTAATAGACATATTAACCTCCTGAACCATTCATAAGAAAACATATATTTTCTATTATTTAGAAATTTTATGTTTGTTATTATGTATGCTCTAATTATCGCCTTTTCGTGCAAAATAATCAATATAACAATAATATTCTTACAAAATTTTCATAAATGCTTTATAAATATATCTACTATTATCAAAAGAAGAGACCATAGGGTCATCTCCCATGGTCTCTAACTTCTACTTATAATAATTCTTAATATTAATTCTGAATCTTAGTTCCTTTTCTGATATATGTCATATAAGTATATGGTGTATCAAAATAAACCATTTCATCGCTTTCATCATATAATTCCCATTCAGGATCCTCATCCAAATTAGGGAAAAAGCTATCAGCCTCAAACTCTCTGTCCAGCTTAGTCACATAACATATATTGCAATATGGAAGTAACTGTTCATATATACTAGATCCGCCTACTACAAATACCTCATCTGAATTGTGCCCAGATAGTTTTTTCATAAGTTCATCAATACTGTGAACTACCTCTGCACCCTTTTCATGATAATTCTCATTTCTTGACAGGATTATGTTCTCTCTGTCTGATAAAACCTTCTGTCTGGGAAAAGTCTGCAGTGTCTTCCTTCCATATACTATTGTCTTACCAAGTGTCTCCTGCTGAAATGACTTGAGATCACTTGGAATTGTTATCAGAAGCTGACCATCATTACCAATAGCCCAATTATTATCAGCTGCTACAATTATTTTCATATTACTGCTCCCTCTTAGGACGACGGCCACATGATTTAGCTTCATCACAAAAGCCAGTGACATCGCACTTAGGTACAAAATAATCTTTGACCAGTGTCTTCCACTCTTCTGAATAATCAGAAAGTGCCTTGCCCATATCATTCATGAGCTGTCTATACTCCCAGTATGCTCTTGTACATAATCTCTGATGAGACATATCTACAAGGTTTCTTAAGTTTGTTCTAAATACAACTTTTGTAGACATACCAAGTGGTAATAACATAGCACTGTCTTCTCTTGGCATTCCATACTCTTTTTCCAGCTTGTAGCATGTATCATTAATCTGTTTCATCATATCTGTGTACATTTTAAGAGCTTCTGGATTAGATGCAATTCTAGGAGGTGTCACATATTCAAAACCATCTCCCTTTGAATAATCTATATATCTTGTAGAAGCCTGAAGTCTTGTAGGACTACCACCAATATGAGTATAGAGTTCACGTATTACTCTTGCTGAATATCCATCTATTATCATATATACCTGAGGATATTCCATTGTTCTTCCGTGTCCTGACTGTATACATCCAAGACCTCTTTTATAATTTTTTTCTGGATCTGTTATATTTCCTCCCCAGCAAACTCCTGCCTCTTTGCCGATAAGGCTAATTGGGTCCCTGGTTGTTTCTTCCTGAATTATTATCTCTCCCATTTCAATCTCCATTCCTATTTGTCATACTTATCACACAGTGCAATTATCTGATCAGCAAATTTTGCCTTGTCTTTATTGGCAAGACCTTCATTTTTGACGATAACAGCCATCAGACGCTGTCCAGCTGCCTTCAGTCTTGTATATACATCTGAAACA
>CAMJFD010000071.1 GCA_946404845.1 uncultured Butyrivibrio sp.
CAGAATGAAAAAGCCTGAATATGCGGCTGGAGTAGTTTCTGTCTATAGGAAATATATAGATAGTTATTTTGCAAATGGAAGAGATAATTACAGGGTAAGTGACAAAGACAGGGAGATATTAAAATCTCTATATCTTAGAACTGAGATAAGTCAGGGCTATTATAACAGACATAACGGACCTGAAATGGTCACAATGGATAAACCTAGTTATAACGGTATTGATCAGAATATTTTGCAGAAGGTTTCTGATAAATATCTTCAAGGGCAGCAGAAGGTCAAAGTAGATGCCAAGGCTTATATCCATGTGGACAGGCCTCTTATGCTTACTCTTAGTAGCGGCTCTGTCAAAGCAACTGTTAAAGGTGATATCGTTACTAAGGCCCAGAACAGACCAATGGGATATGATAGTCTTGCCAAGTCATTATCTAAGTTTGGCGGAACATTTTTTGAACTTAATAATCTTGATATAGATTTTGGAGATGACGTTTTTGTTCCGGTAAAGGCTCTTAATGAGCTTAGAAGAGTTGCTACATCTGAACTTGAAGATAAGCTTATTGGAACAGCAGGCAGATTAGAAAGTGCGGGAGTCACAGCAGATGCAACTTCTGTAGAAGTTGCATCCAATGAGTCTGAAAACAAAGAGTTTGAAATAAAAGAAAAAGCACATTATAATTCAAGCTTTGTATATAAGGCAGATGTTAATGCTACAAGTGATAACGATGTCAGACATATTCATATTCATGTGCGTACAATGGAGCAGCTGCTTGCTATTAGTAACATTGACGCAGCAAGTCAGCCATCCAGAATCTACACGGATATTTTGATGTATTTAAAGGCTGCAGAGTCTAATGACTTTAGCTTTTTAGATAAATTTTGTAATACAAGTTTTTATGTGGCTCTGCCATATATTTACAGACAGGAAAAGGGAATGCCAGATGACAAGGATATTGAACTTGTCAGACAAACAGCAGTTAATAACGGGTTTGAAGGTGTTCTTATAAGAAATCTTGAGGAATATGGATACTTCCTTGAAAAAGGATTTGATGGTCTTATGACTCTTGATTATGGCGTTTATATCTGGAATCATGAAGCATATTCTATGTATGATGAGCTTGATATAAACGGCGTTGGAGTTAAGGTTAATGGTTTTTGCTATCCGCATGAGCTTACAAGACATGAGAATGGCGATTTATCAAAAGCTGTTACTGATATGGGACTTGCCCGTACAGAGAAAACTTACTGTATCTATGGAAGAGTACCTATGATGATATCTGCAGGCTGTGTCAAGAATACCTGTGAAGGTTGTTCTGGCAAGAAGACCCAGTTATACAATAGTGAAGTTATGATGACAGACAGAATGAATCATAAATTAACTATTTCTACTGAATGCAGATACTGCTACAATATTATCTGGAACACGGTTCCAAATTCATTACACAAAGTTCTTGGTAAACTAATGAGAAGTGATCTTGCAGATTTCTATAGGATTGATTTCACTATAGAGAATGGGGATGAAGCTGCAAGAATCTACAACTACATGCTGGATTGCATGAATATAGAAAAGCCTGAAACACCTGGCTATGAATTTACAACTGGTCATTACAAACAGGCTACAGAGTAAGGGATGAAAAAGGTAAATGGAATTATATGTAACAGAATTATCTAAGTATGTGATAACTTTTTTGCTAACTGCGTATACGATACTTGGATTCATTACATTCAAATACAAGGGTGAGAAGAGACGTCAGGGACTATACAATGCTCAGAACATTGTTATGTTCCTGATGTTCATTGCCTGTTTTATACAGATTGAAGCCAAGGTCGGCAAAATTGAATATCTGTTTTTCTTTACAGTTATACTCGTCATATTATTTGCGACGATTATGCTGTATCACATGATCTATCCTGATGGAAACAGACTTATAATTAATAATATGTGTATGCTCCTAATGATAGGATTCATCATGATTACCAGACTATCTTATAATAAAGCTGTTAGACAGTTCCTCATTGCGGCAGTTTCTCTTATTATAGGATTCTTTATACCAAATATTATTTTTAAATTTGAAAAAGCCAAAGAATATGGAATTATCTATGCGATAGTAGGTATACTGGCGCTTGGAATAGTACTTATAATGGGCAGCGCGACAAATGGATCTAAGATTTCCTATACATTTTTTGGAGTAACATTCCAGCCATCAGAACTTGTTAAGATATTATTTGTGCTATTCGTTGCGGCGTCTCTATATAAGAGCTCTGATATACAGCATATTATGACTACATCGGCTCTTGCGGCAGCTCACGTTATTATTTTGGTACTGTCCAAGGATCTTGGTAGTGCGCTTATATTCTTTGTTGTATATCTGGGAATGGTATTTATAGCAACGAGAAATGTGGGATATCTTGCAGGAGGACTTTTGCTGGGAGCACTTGCATCTGTAGTTGCCTACAAGCTCTTTACGCATATTCAGGTCAGAGTATCTGCATGGCTTGATCCATTTAGTCAGATTGAAAGCGGCGGCTATCAGATATCACAGTCACTTTTTGGTATCAGTAGTGGCGGCTGGTTTGGACTTGGCCTTTTTGGCGGAAGTCCGGATTCTATACCTTATGTTGAGGCAGATTTTATATTCTCAGCTATTGCTGAAGAGTTTGGAATAATTTTTGCCTGTGTAATGATTCTTATCTGCATCAGCACATTTATTATGATGATGTATGAAGCATATAGAATAGCTGACAAGTTCTATCAGCTGATAGGTTGTGGTATTGCTATAACCTATATTTTTCAGGTTTTTCTTACCATCGGAGGAGGAACGAAGTTTATTCCGCTGACAGGTGTAACACTTCCGTTTGTAAGCTATGGTGGAACATCGGTGTTTACTACGGTTGTACTTATGTCAGTTTTTGAAGGCCTTACACTTATACGATTTGATGAGGCTTATCAAGATTATTTGAGGAAAAAACAGACAGAAAGAAGACAGGTAACATATGAAAAATCCAGAGAACAAAAGAGACAGTAACGTAAAGACACCAAAGCCATATCCAATTATAGCGATATCAGTATTTTTTGTTTGTCTGTTTGCTGGTCTTATTGTATATATCTGCTATTATTCAGCTACTAATAAGCAGGAACTTACTAATAATTCACATAATACAAGGCAGGCGATTCTGCTGGCACAGAATACCAGAGGTACGATATATTCCAATGATGGTCAGGTTCTGGCTGAGACAGTAACTGACAGTGAAGGAAATGAAACCAGAAACTATCCATTTGGTGATCTGTTTGCGCATATTGTAGGTTATGCCAGTAATGGAAGAGCGGGAATAGAGAGTTTTGCCAATTATTATTTGATAAATACCAGCATCTCGCTTTCTGAGAAGGTTCAATACGATTCAGCAGGACAGAAATATCCAGGTGATAGCGTATATACAACGCTTGACGTTGAACTTCAGGAGATAGCTTATAATCAGCTCTCAGCATATAATGGAGCTGTTATAGTATCTGATCCTAAGACAGGTGAGATCCTTGCTATGGTATCAAAACCAGGCTTTGATCCAAATACTATTGAGGATGAATGGGATAGCCTTATTAATTCTGATGGTACAGAACTCCTCAATAGAGCAACTCAGGGTCTGTATCCTCCTGGATCTACATTTAAGATAGTAACAGCTCTTGAGTATTTAAGAGAAAATAATAATGAATACAGCGATTATTCATTTAACTGTACAGGCAGTTATACACTTGGTGAGGATACAATTAACTGTTACCATGGTGAAAGTCACGGCTCACTTGACTTCTTTAAGTCTTTTGCCAAGTCATGTAACTCATCATTTGCCAATATAGGTGTGTCTCTTGACAGAGATAAGTTTGCAAGTACTCTTGATGATCTTATGTTCAATTCTGAGCTGCCACTTGATATGGCTTACAAGCAGAGCTCAGCAACATGTTCAAATGCAACATCTACTGGTGATATGATGCAGCTGGCTATTGGTCAGGGTGCTACATCTATGACACCAATGCACCTTAATATGATCACATGTGCAATTGCAAATGGTGGAACACTTATGAAACCATATGTTGTAAGCAGCGTTGAATGTGAAAATGGTACAAACGTAGAGACATTCAACGATGAACAATATAAGACACTTATGACATCAGAAGAAGCTGATATTCTTACTGAGATGATGGTAGGCGTTGTAGAGAACGGTACAGCCAGCAGACTTAAAGGCTTATCATATACTGCTGCAGGTAAAACTGGTTCTGCTGAGTACAAGACTGGTTCTTCAGATTCTCATGCATGGTTTACTGGATTTGCACCTGCCGAAGATCCACAGATATGTGTTACAATTATTATTGAGGATGCAGGTTCTGGTGGAGAATATGCTGTTCCTCTTGCAAAGAGATTATTTGATGCATATCTTGGTGCATAATACAGACAACGTGGCTTGTGTTGTAATTTAGGGGAGAATATTTGCATGAATAACAGAGGCTTTTGCAGATTCTATAAGAATCTGTACTTTGGTGATTCTGTCAAAAAACATAATACGGTTAAATGGAAGCTATATCATGGGGCAGGACAGCTAAAGATATACGTTATCACCAGGCCTTTTGCAGATGGAGATCAGCTGGATATCATGCACTGCGCTTTTCTAAAACAGCCATATTACAGGCAGCATCCTGTAATGGTCTATGGTATAGCAGGTAGTTATGATGAGGCGATAGATCTTGTAATTAAAATTAGTGATGAAGCAGCTGAGTGTGGTATGACAGGGCAGCTGTTAGAATATCTTGAGGGAAACGTTTAAATAATGTTGGGAGTTTTATTAACTATTCTAAAGGTCTTGGGGATCATAATATTGAGTATTATAGGATTAGCATTAGTTATACTTTTGCTAGTCCTTTTTGTGCCTATAAGATATAGAATTGATGCGGATATTCCAGAGATATCTAAGGAGAGCGGTAAGACCATCAAAGATGCATCAGGATTTTTTAAATTCAGCTGGCTGCTTCACATAATAAACGGAGGAATTGAATATCCTGGCGAACTTGCATTTAAAATTAGAGTATTTTGCTTTACTGTTTTTAACAGCGCGGGCTCTGATAAGGACAATGATGACGATGATAGTAGTGATTCAGAAGACACATTAGATGATGAATATGCATTTGATTATAAGAGCGTAGAGGGACTTTCAGATAACTCTGAGAGTTCTGAAAGTAATGATAGCTTTGAGGGTACGGATAATAGTGTTTCTATAGAGACTGACACTGATAATGCTGGTAATAGTGAAGGTAAAGCAGCTATAGAAAGCGATTTTGATAATAGCGATGACCAGTCTGATAAAGCAGATAATGAATCTGATATAGATGATAATACAGATGCAGATTCAGATATAGGTGATAGTAGAGATGAATGGGACGATGATGAGGCATCTACAGTATCTGGTTTTATAGAAAAGCTGGGACAGCTCTTTAATAAGGTTATAGAAATCATCAAGATACCACAACATGTGTTTACTAAAATCAAGTGTACAATATCTAGCATTTGTGGTAAGATTGAGTTAATTAAGAATACGGTTGAAAGCCCTATATTTAAAAGGGCTTTTGCACTTGCCAAGAAACATTTAATCAAGATTTTAAAGAATTTTTTACCACGTAAAATCGATATAGATGTTTCGTATGGATTGGACGATCCTGCTACTACAGCAGACATAATGTCCAAGTATGGTATGTTGTATCCATGGATAGGAGATAAAATCAGACTCAATCCATATTTTGACAAAAATCTTGTTGAAGGAACTGTAAGAATAAAGGGTAAGATTACTCTTTTTGGAATAATCTATTCCGTAGCAGTTGTTTATTTTAATAAGGATGTGAAAAAAGTTATAAAAAGATTTGAAAGAATTATGAAAGGGTGAGTATATGGCAGAGAATAATTTTAATGGCGTAGTGGATTCACTTATGAAAGGTATGAATGGTATCCTTTCATCAAAGACTGTTGTAGGGGAGGCTACAAAAGTTGGTGATACAATAATTTTGCCATTAGTAGATGTATCTTTTGGTGTAGGTGCTGGCTCTGGTACTGGAGATAAGAAGAATAACGGGGCAGGAGGTTTTGGTGCCAAGATGTCACCAATAGCTGTTCTGGTAATCAAAAATGGTTCTACCAAGCTTGTAAATATTAAAAATCAGGATGCTGTTACAAAGGTACTTGATTTAGTTCCAGATATTGTCGATAAATTTGCTAGTAAAGGAAATGATATGATGGATGATGATGAAGCCGTTGATATCGCATTTCCTGATGAAGAAAAATAATTAGATTCATAATTAGAAGATGATTTTCCATAGTGGGGAGAGAATATGGAAGCTGCAAATTATAATTTCAAGGCAGAAACTACTGGAAATGTTATTGCTGATAATACTGCTAATAATGAATTAAATACAAAGTATGAAAATGTTAAGAAGGCGATAGATAATCTTGATAATGATTCTATTAAAGAGATGAAGCTATGGCTTTTTAAAGAGAGCTGCAGACTTGAAAATCAGGAATCGGCGCTCGAAGAGAGATATAACCAGTTAGAAATTCAAGAAAGAGAGTTCAGTGAAAAGCATAGAAAAGAATATGCCAAGCTTGAGCATGATAGGAAGAAGCTGAATGAAGACAAGGCTTTTTTTGAACAGAAACTGGATATACTAAAAAATGGTTATGATGAACTACAGGCCGATAAGAAAAAGGTCGAGCAGGAATGGGAAAAGATAAGGCTTGAGAAGATGTATATGGAAGAGGATATGTATTCATCCGGCAAGCTGTTCTTTAAGGGTGTTAATAGTGTCCTGGCTCTGAAAAAGAGATATAAGGATTTATTAAAGATATACCATCCGGATAATGTGGGTGGAGATCATGAGATGGTTACGATAATTACAGCCGAGTATAACCAACTTCTAAGACAATTTGACGTTAGCAAAAAAGCTTAAATTACGTATTATCTGTGAGTTTCATGAAAAATTATAAAATTTTTCTTGCATTATTTGATTTTTTCTGATAGTATATCAATGTTGCGGCGAGAACACATAACTGCAACCTTTTAAGAAGTAAAACATGGCTTATAAGGAGGTGTCAAAATGGCAAAGTGTGATGTTTGTGGCAAAGGCGTTCATTTCGGTAACAACGTAAGCCATTCTCATAGAAAATCAAACAGAGTATGGAAATCAAATGTACAGCATGTTTCTGTTAAGGTTAACGGCGTTTCAAAGAAAATGAATGTTTGCACTAGCTGCCTTAGATCAAATAAGGTTGAAAGAGCATAATTAGTTAGGTTGAAAGAAAGCGGAGCGAAATATTATCGCTTCGCTTTATTTTTGATTTAATAGAAAATCGTTCCACATATTTCATATTAAATCAAAAATCAGTCCGAGCAGCATATTATATGCGTGCAATACTCTGATTTACATAATTTACTTTTGAAGAGTAAATTATTATAATTATATAAAAACATGCACTTCGGTGCGGGAATGAGGTGGATATATGAAAGCTTCTTTAATGAACACCAGTATGGGGAACATCTCTATCGATAACGAAGTTATAGCTCAATATGCCGGATCAGTTGCTATGGAAGTAATTGGTATCGTTGGTATGGCTAATGTTAATATGAAAGATGGACTTGTAAATCTTCTAGGTCTTGAGAATATGACCAGAGGTATCAATGTGAGCATTGGCACAAACCACAAACTGACAATTGATTTTCATATAATTGTTGCATATGGTGTAAGTATCTCAGCTGTTTCTGAGAATCTTATTGATAGTGTTAAATATAAAATCGAGGAATTTACAGGACTCGAAATCGAGAAAATCAACATCTTCGTTGAAGGTGTTCGAGTTATTGATTAATGGAGGAATATAGCCTTGGGTAACAATACATTAAATGCTAAGATGATTTCTAAAATGTTCTTAGCAGGTGCTAAAAATCTGGATGCTAAAAAGGATTGGATTAATGAACTTAATGTTTTCCCTGTTCCAGATGGTGATACAGGCACAAATATGACAATGACTATAATGTCTGCAGCAAAGGATGTCAGTCAGCTTGACGAAAACACTGATATGCAGACTCTTTGCAAAACTATATCAACAGGTTCTCTTCGTGGTGCCAGAGGTAATTCTGGTGTAATTCTGTCACAGCTCCTTAGAGGATTTACAAAGGGTATTAAGGAATATGATGAACTTGATACAGTAATCCTTGCAGCAGCATGTGAGAAGGCTGTGGAGACAGCTTACAAGGCAGTTATGAAGCCTAAGGAAGGTACAATCCTTACAGTAGCTAAGGGTGCCAGCGAAAAAGCTACAGAACTTGCAAATGAAGGTGTAACAGATATTGATAAGTTCCTTGATGAAGTTATCAAATATGCTGATGAAGTATTATCTAAGACACCTGATATGCTCCCTGTTCTAAAGGAAGCAGGAGTAGTAGATTCAGGCGGACAGGGTCTTGTACAGGTACTTAAAGGTGCTTATGACGGATTCCTTGGAAAAGAAATTGATCTTTCAATCAATGAAGAGAGTGCAACACCAGTTGCAAACGCTCCTAAGATGAAAGCTAAGACAGAAGAAGCAGATATTAAGTTCGGTTACTGTACTGAATTTATCGTTCTTCTGAATAAACCATTAAATGTTAAGCAGGAGATGGATTTCAAGGGCTTCCTTGAGTCTATCGGTGACAGCATTGTCATGGTAGCTGATGATGAAATCTGTAAAGTTCATGTTCATTCTAATGATCCAGGACTTGCAATTCAGAGAGCTCTTAAATATGGTCAGTTATCTAACATGAAGATCGATAACATGAGAATGGAGCATAGAGAAAAGCTCTTCCACGAGACAGGTGATGGAAAGTGGCTTGAGATTAAGACAGAAATCAACGGCGCTGCAGAGCAGACACCAACATACAGACAGGGTGATACAGTACCTCTTATGAATGGTTCAACAGCTACAGCAGGTGCAAAAGAAGTTGAAGAAGAAATGCCACATAAGGACTGTGGTTTCGTAACTGTATGTGCTGGTGATGGTCTTGCTGAAATCTTCAGAAGCCTTGGCGTTGATTATGTTATTGAAGGTGGTCAGACAATGAACCCAAGTACAGAAGATATCTTAAATGCTGTACAGAAGGTTAATGCAGATACTGTATTTGTTCTGCCTAATAACAAGAACATTATCCTTGCTGCTAATCAGGCTCAGATTCTTGTAGAGGATATGCCTGGAGATAAGAAGATTGTTGTAATCCCTACTAAGAACGTACCACAGGGTGTTTCTGCAGTGATTAACTATATTCCAGATGCTTCTGTTGAAGAGAACACAGAGGCTATGACAGACGCTATTGGCGGTGTTAAGTCTGGTGAAGTTACATATGCTGTAAGAGATACAGTTATCGATGGCATTGAAATTAAGTCAGGCGACTACATGGGTATTGGCGATGCTGGTATTCAGTCAGTTGGCGCAAGTATAGAAGAAGTTACATTCGAGATGATCAAGAAGATCATGAGCGATGATCTTGAACTTATCAGTATTTATTATGGTGCTGATATTACTGAAGATGTTGCTGCCAAGCTCAAGATGAGAGTAGAAGCAGAGTTCAGTTCATGTGATGTAGAATTACAGTACGGCGGACAGCCAATCTATTATTACATCGTATCTGCTGAATAATCATATATTTTTGTCGCTATGCTCCAAAAACACAGCAAACAAGCCATTTATACTCGACTTCGTCGAAGGGCTTGTTTGCCACCTGAATCATATTCTTACGAAACCCGCAGCTAGTGCGGATTTCTGATTGCAGTCACAATAATACATAATTTATAAGGGCTACAAAATCAGTTTTTAAAGACTGTTTTGTAGCTCTTTTACTTTAATAATCATTTATTGATATGAACGTATGTTTGTGGTAAGATATTTTGGTGGTATTTTTCCATAGTCGAACTCTTGGAGTACGCTCTTGGAGTCTCTTGGAAGGTGAAATTCATGAAAAAAGATTATCTAAAAGAAAATATATCTTCATTGAAGGGGATTGGAGATAAAACTCAGAAAGTATTCGAAAAATGTGGGGTATCTACCATTTCTGATTTACTTTTTTACTATCCCAGAGAATATGAGAAATTTGATGAAATAATAGATGTCGCTGATATCAAGACCGGAGATATCGTTACTTTAAAGTGTGCAGTAATTGGTTCTGTTGTTGTAAGACATGTCAGAAACCTTTCAATACTGACATTTGAAGCAGCTGATAAGACCGGCAGGATAAAAGTAACATATTTTAATATGCCTTTTTTACGCAATACCTTTAAATCTGGTAAATTCTATATTTTCAGAGGAACAGCCAGAAAAAAAGGCAATATAATAGAACTTGATCAGCCTAAGATATACAAGGAAGAGGAATATCAGATGCTTAAAGGTTCACTTCAGCCTAAGTATCCACTTGTAAAAGGTCTTACTAATAATGCTGTTATTAAGGCTGCCAAACAGGCTATGATGTATACTGCATATCTTGATGAGTATTTGAGTAAAGAACAATTGCAAAGCCTTGATGTTATGGACTATTCCAAAGCTGTAAGGCATATTCACTTTCCAGAGAATAATGATGATCTTATGAGAGCCAGAAAGAGACTTGCGTTTGATGAGTTTTTTGAATTTATACTGCGTGTAAGACTGATGAAATCTGATGAGGATAAGTCAGTTAATATTTATAAGATAAATGATTCAACTGTTGCAGAAGATTTGATACATAGACTGCCGTTTAATCTGACGGGTAAGCAGCTTGATATATGGGATGATATTAAGTGTGACCTTATGGGGGAACATGTTATGAACAGGCTTATACAGGGTGATGTTGGTTCTGGAAAGACTATTGTAGCATTTTTGGCCCTTTTAATGACTGCATCAAATGGTTATCAGGGTGCTATAATGGCGCCTACTGAAGTTCTGGCCAAGCAGCATTATGACGGGTTCTGCGAGATGATTAAGGAATATGATCTGCCACTTAGACCGGTTCTGCTTACAGGCTCTGTTACAGGCAAAGCCAAGAGAGAAGCTCAGCAGCTGATTGCAGAAGGATATTACAATCTGATAGTTGGTACAAATGCTCTTATTCAGGATAAAGTTGAATATCAAAATCTTGCTCTTGTTATAACTGATGAGCAGCATAGATTTGGTGTACGTCAAAGAGAACGCTTTGCGGGTAAGGGGCAAGAGACACATGTCCTTGCAATGAGCGCAACACCTATTCCGAGGACACTTGCAATTATATTATATGGGGACCTTCATATATCAATACTTGATGAAATGCCAAGTGGACGTATACCAATTAAGAACTGCGTTGTTGGCACAGAATACAGACCTACTGCATATAAATTTATTAGAGATGAAGTAGCTAAAGGCCGCCAGGCTTATGTAATTTGTCCTATGGTAGAAGAGGGAGAACTTGACGGTGTTGAGAATGTTCAGGATTATTCTGAAAAACTCCGTGCAGCGCTTCCAGATACCATAAATGTAGGAATGCTTCATGGTAAGATGAAAACTTCAGAAAAAGATGAAATAATGCAGGATTTTGCAGATAACAAGATACAGGTACTCGTATCAACAACGGTTATTGAGGTTGGTATAAATGTTCCAAATGCTACAGTTATGATGATAGAAAATGCTGAGAGATTTGGCCTGTCACAGCTCCATCAGTTAAGAGGAAGAGTAGGAAGAGGTTCACATCAGTCTTATTGTATATTCCTCAATACTTCTGAAAAGGATGAGGCTAAAAAGAGACTTGAAACCATGAATAATTCTAATGACGGATTTGTAATTGCAGAAGAAGATCTTAAGCAGAGAGGTCCAGGAGACCTTTTTGGCGTAAGGCAGAGCGGAGAGATGAATTTCAAGGTTGCAGATATATACACAGATGCTGATTATCTAAAAAAGGCATCGGTATTTGCTGATGAGATATTGCAAAAGGACCCTGAATTAAATAGTCCTGATAATGCCTTGATCAGAAGTTTTTTGGAAGATAGAAGGTCAAATACGGTTGACTTTAATACCTTATAAAAGTAATATATAGTTTGTATAGGTGTGCCCTATATACTAGATATTGTATATTATATAATTAAATTTTAGATAAATGGGAGACAGAGGATGTCAAAAATAGCAGTTTTAACAGATAGTAACAGTGGTATAACTCAGGCAGAAGGAACCGAGCTTGGGATTTATGTAGTTCCAATGCCATTTACAATTGATGGAAATGATTATTTTGAAGATATAAATCTTACACAGGATAAATTCTATGAGCTTCTCGGAAATGATGCTGATGTAATGACCAGTCAGCCTTCTCCAGACTCTCTTATGAAGATATGGGATAAGCTCCTTAATGAAGACGGATACGATGAAATAGTTTATATCCCAATGAGTAGCGGCCTTTCAGGATCATGTTCAAGTGCATATGGCCTTTCTTTGGAAGATCAGTATGAAGACAAGGTATTTGTAGTAGATAATCAGAGAATATCTGTTACACAGAGACAGTCATGTATAGATGCTCTTGAAATGGCTAATGCTGGGATGTCTGCATCACAGATTAGAGATAAGCTTGTAGAAGTTAAATTTGAATCAAGTATTTATATTATGCTTGATACTCTTTATTACCTCAAAAAGGGAGGCAGAATAACTCCAGCTGCAGCTGCACTCGGAACACTCCTGAGACTTAAGCCTGTTTTGACAATTCAGGGTGAAAAGCTGGATGCATTTGCCAAGGCCAGAACATCTAATCAGGGTAAGACTATTATGATCAATGCTATCAAGAAGGATATCGAGGAGAGATTTGGCGGCGTTGATGCACATGACGTTCACCTTGAAATAGCTTATACATTTGATAAGGAAACTGCTGAAGCATTTAAGAAAGAAGTTGCTGAAGCTCTTCCTGGATATGATATCCATATGGATCCACTTTCACTTAGTGTTGCATGCCATATTGGACCTGGTGCACTTGCTGTTGCATGTTCCAGAAAAGTTCATTTTTGATTGTTTTAATGCTGCATAAATGCAGATACAATCTGTATGGGAATGTCGTCATTACCATTCTCTATTTGAAGAAAGTTTTGAGTAATAGATTTTGAAATTTGGGGGTTAATTTATGTCCGAACAAAGTTCCTATAACGCGTCCAGTATTACTGTCCTGGAAGGCCTTGAGGCGGTTAGAAAACGTCCGGGTATGTATATTGGTTCCGTTACAACAAGAGGTTTAAATCATCTTGTTTATGAAATCGTAGATAATGCAGTAGATGAACACCTTGCTGGCTACTGCAGTCATATACACGTTACCCTTGAAGCTGATGGTTCAGCAACAGTAGAAGATAATGGTCGTGGTATTCCTGTTGGCATGCATGCCAAGGGAATAACGGCTGAACGTATCGTACTTACTACACTTCATGCTGGTGGTAAGTTTGATAATAATGCATATAAGACAAGTGGTGGTCTGCACGGTGTAGGTTCATCAGTTGTTAATGCGCTGTCTACAAGACTTAATATTACTATCAAGACAGATGGTAATATTTATCACGATACATACGAAAAGGGTATTCCAACAACAGAGCTTGTTGGCGGGCTTCTTAAGTCTGATGGTCTTACTAAGGAAACAGGTACAACTATCAATTTCCTTCCAGATGATACTATTTTTGAAAAAACACGTTTCAAAGAGGATGATATTAAGTCAAGACTTCATGAAACAGCATATCTTAATCCTGAACTTACTATCATTTATGATGATTTAAGACCAGGTACAGAAGAACATGTTGAATTCCATGAACCTGATGGAATCATTGGCTTTATCAATGATATGAATAAGTCCAAAGAGGCTGTTCATGATGTAATTTTCTTTAAGGGTGAAAGCGAGAATATATCAGTAGAAGTAGCATTTCAGTATGTTAATGAATTCCATGAAGATGTTCTTGGATTTTGTAATAATATTTATAATGCTGAAGGCGGTACACATCTTACTGGTTTCAAGACAATGTTCACAAATCTTATAAATCAGTATGCGAGAGAGCTTAATATCTTAAAGGATAAGGATAATAACTTTACAGGTGCTGATGTACGTAATGGTATGACAGCTGTTGTTTCTATCAAGCATCCGGATCCTAGATTTGAAGGTCAGACTAAGACTAAGCTTGATAATCAGGATGCTGCTAAGGTAGTATCTAAGATTACTGGTGAAGAGGTTTCAAGATTTTTTGATAGAAATCTTGAGACACTTAAGTCTATTATTGGATGTGCAGAAAAAGCTGCAAAGATTCGTAAGACAGAGGAAAAAGCCAAGACTAATCTGCTCACCAAGCAGAAGTATTCATTTGATTCAAATGGTAAGCTTGCCAACTGTATCAGTAAGGATGCTTCTAAGTGCGAAATCTTCATCGTAGAGGGAGATTCAGCCGGTGGTAGTGCCAAGATGGCAAGAGATAGAAATTATCAGGCTATCCTGCCTATAAGAGGTAAAATTCTGAACGTAGAAAAGGCGAGTATTGACAAGATTCTTGCAAATGCAGAAATCAAAACTATGATAAATGCATTTGGATGCGGATTCTCAGAAGGATACGGTAACGACTTTGATATATCAAAGCTTCGTTATGACAAGATTGTAATTATGTCTGATGCCGACGTAGATGGTGCCCATATCGCGACACTTCTGCTTACACTGTTCTACAGATTTATGCCAGAGCTGATATTTCAGGGACATGTATATATAGCTATGCCACCTCTTTATAAGGCAGTTCCTTCAAGAGGTAAGGAAGAATATCTGTATGATGATGCAGCTCTTGATAAATATAGAAAAACTCATAAAGGTAGCTTTACTCTTC
>CAMJFD010000072.1 GCA_946404845.1 uncultured Butyrivibrio sp.
AATAGCTTTCAGAGCCCCAACAAATAAATCTCCAAGAACACCTATCCATGTAGCATCCTTAAATACGAGTCCTAAGATAGTACCCAGTATAAGGCCGCAGACAATTCGTAGTATTAAACTTATACTGCTATACTTGTCTGCTACTGCCATTAAGAACATGCCTACTTTTTTCATCTTCTTTCCTCCACATTATTAATCTGATAACAATCACTCTTCAACATATTCTGCGCCTGCATCAGCAAGTTTTAATTCCTTACCTTCTCTTACAAAAATGCAAACTTCACCAAGAGGCATATCTATAAAAGTATGTCCCTTAGTAAGACTTGTCTCTTCAACAAGCTCTGCGCCCTTAAATCTGAGCATTGTCATATTCTCTGGTATATAGACGCTTCTGCCTGTAGCATTCTGAGTATATACAGGAGACACCATAATGGCATCACCTATCATCAGCTGATCTTCTACTCTTCTGGCATCCTTATCAGATGGATAATCCATTCCAAGTGGTCTGAACATCATCTCATCCTGTTCGCATGCCTTAGTATATGCATCATACAGATAAGGTATGAGCCTGTATCTAAGAGAAATAATGCCAGACATCATATCCATGCTCTTAGAATCAAACTGATAGACCTCCTGACGTCTTGTTCCTCTTGCTGAATGATTTCTCATAAGAGGTGTAAAGATGCCAAAAGAGAGCCATCTGATCATCAAATCAGAGGTAGTATCATCACCAAATCCGCCAAGATCTGCTCCTGTATATAGGAATCCGCACATATTAAGTGATGGCATCATCTGGATATTCATCAGAAGATGTGACCAGAACGCTCTGTTATCACCCTGCCATATTCCGGCATATCTGTGCATTCCAATATATGAGGACCTTGAATACATGAGGATATTTTTATCCGGAACAAGTCTCTTAAAGGCTTCAGAAGCTGACCTTGTCATATAATATCCAAACAGGTTATGAACCTTGTCATGTCTGATTTTCTGACCTTTATAGTTATGATAAAAGCTCTTATAATCCTCTGGATTATTGGCTATACTACCAGCAAGCTCTGAGAATTCAAAAAAGGTATTAACATCGAGATTCTTATTTTTATATTCACCGATTTCATCAAATACCTTTTTAAGACGTTTTTCAGAATAAAAAAGTGCAGGCTCATTCATATCATTCCAGAATCCGTCTATTCCAAGATCCAGAAGAACTTTATACCAGTTACCAAACCAGGCTCTTGCTTCATCATTTAACATATCTGGAAGAACGCATTTTCCAGGCCAAACACCCACTAAAAAGTCTTCACCATTTTCGTCCTTACAAAAATACCCATTCTGAACACCTTCATCATATACCTTGTAGCCTTCTTTTGCCTTTACTCCGGCATCAATAATAGGAACCAAATGGATATGCTCTTTTCTCATATCTTCTACGAGTTCCTTGAAATCAGCAAATGTATCCGGGTTTGTAGTAAAGTCCATAAAGTCATCCATATAGTCAATATCAAGATACAGACTATCAAGAGGAATATGGTTATCCCTGTGCTTTTTAACCACTTCTCTTACTTCATCAGATGACATATAGCTCCATCTGCTCTGGCCATAACCAAAAGCCCATTTAGGGGCTATATAACTCTTTCCAACAAGTCCTCTAAAGGATTTAACTGTCTTTAAAACTGTATCTTCTTCTATAATATACAGATCAAGATTTAGCTCGCTTGTGTAATCCTCGCTGTCACCATCAGCTGGTATTACTTCTATTTTGAGTTCGTCATATTTACTGTAGCCTATGTCAAATCTCACTTTGCCAGGAGTGTCTATAAAGAGTCCATAATTTTCAGAAGGCTTTTCACCTGCAATAACTATGAAGTTATGTGAGCCGTAGAGAGACTTTCTGGTCTCCTCATGCTTTGGCTCATCTGAGTTGTTGCTTTCATAAACCCAGCCTCTTTTATTAATGCCTCTGACGTTTTCTCCAAGGCCGTACACTATGTCTTCATCACGCATTTTCATGATGAATCCATTTACTGTACGCTTTATTTCTGCCATTCCATCCATAACGGCTATGCTCTCGTCGATTGGTGGAACAGCCTTCCTCTTTTCTATATTTAATACTACAGCTTCTGTAGGTATCGGGTTTCCAAATGTAAATCTTCTAATCATATCTCATAGTCCATACATACTCTGGTTTTCATAAAAGGAGCAACCTTAGTTGTAGCTACTTCTACGTGTGCTGGATGTACAGCATATCCCTTAAGTGCTTCTTCACTTTCAAGTGTGCTGTCGAGCATTACATCAGCATTTGATGACTCAAGGCAGTCAATGTTAACTGTGATTTCAAGTAGTCCTGGAACTATACCCTTAAGCGCCTCAAGACTCTTTTTAGCCTCTTTCTTAATCTCTTCTTTGTTTTCTACATCATCTTTTAATTGCCATAATATTACATGTTTAACCATAACAGTTCTCCCTTCTGGATTGAATTTCTTTTCAATTTCATCCCTATAATTTTACAGGATTTGAATGAATTTTCATACAATTTGTTGGTAAAAAATATTATGATTATGTTTGTATTTAATGAAAAAGGCATAGGTACCAGATATTTCTATCTTGGTATCTATGCCTTATAACTGCATCCAAATATTTTATTTCTTATCAGAAATAAATATATAATTATTATTCTGTAAAGTATGCAGGAAAGTAACTACTCTGTCGAGCATCCTATCCTGTTCATCAGGAAACTTGTCATTCATGATATTTAAAACATCATTAACTGTATTATTACCATCAAGTGCTTTCCAGACTTCAGAGCCGTATTTATCAAGCTCAATATGGCTTACAACCGGCTTCTTCCAGAACTTCTGAGCTATTTTATTAAAAAATCCCTCATTAGTAACATCAACTGTTACAAGTCCTGTTTCATCCACCTTTGATGGCTTATCATATGCATGAACAAAAACGATATCCATATAATTAGCTGGAATTGTCTTTGTTCTGTTTTTCTTAGTTTCCTTCGAATTTTTACTCATAATTATTTCTTCTTACTCTTTTTTACACTAAAGTATACAACTGATGCACACAGAACAGCAAAGAATACTATTGAACCAAAGTTACCTGTAATACCATTTAAGCTGATTACATCAGTAAGAGCTGTTCCATTAACAGTGATAAGTGCAAGGACTGCAATGAGGATACCTACGATACCTTCACCGGCTATAAGGCCTGAACAGTACAGAACTCCCTTATCGATTGTTTCCTTGTCAGATTTCTTTCTCTCAAAGTACTCTCTGATAAGACCACCGATGAACATTGGTACTGAAAGATGAATTGGAAGATATAATCCAATTGCTACTGGCAATACTGGAAGACCCATGATTTCAATTACGATTGCAATTGCAACACCAATGATAATAAGATCCCAAGGAAGTGTTCCATTCATAACACCTTCTACTACCATCTTCATAAGTGAAGCCTGTGGTGCAGCAAGTCCGCCTTCACCAAATCCATATGACTTGTTCAGAAGGAGCATGATACCACCAATTGAAAGAGCTGCAACTACAGCACCCATAAGCTCACCCATCTGCTGCTTAATTGGTGTAGCACCAACAATATAACCTGTCTTAAGATCCTGTGAAGTATCACCAGCCATAGCTGCTACGATACAAATAATTGTTCCGATGCAGATTGCAGAAGTCATTCCTGCATAACCTGTATTACCAGTTACCTTAAGGATTGTTGTTGCAAACAGAAGTGTTGCAATAACCATACCAGAAACCGGGTTATTAGATGAACCTACAAGTCCTACCATTCTACTTGATACTGTTGCAAAGAAGAAACCGAATACAATGATTATGATTGCTCCAACAAGATTAACTGGCACTACTGGAAGGAGCCAGATAAGGAGTATCAGTAATGCTACTCCGCCAAGTACGAACTGGATTGGAAGATCCTTGTTAGTACGAACAATTGTATCTTCCTTGTGGCCGAACTGTCTGATACCATTTGCAAATGCCTTGATAATAGATGGCATAGACTTAAGAAGACTAATAATACCACCAGTTGCTACAGCACCAGCTGCAATATATTTGAGGTAACTGCTCCAGATACCAAATGAATCAAGCTCGCTAATAGGTGTTGTTCCAGGAGCAAGTGTAGCATCTCCACCAAAGAATGAGATAAGTGGGATAATTACAAACCATCCGATAACACCGCCTGCAAAGAGGTAACTTGAAATCTTAAGTCCTGTGATATAACCTACACCAACAAGAGCTGGAAGTACGTCTGCACCTACACCAGTACGAAGTGCTGGAAGCTCAAAATGTATTTCTGAAGGGAAAATCTTAAATCCTTCTGTAAGGAACTTGTAAATTGCTGATAGTCCAAGTCCTGAGAATACAACCTTTGACTTGTCTCCACCTTCCTCTCCTGCAAGAAGTACTTCAGCACAAGCTGTTCCTTCTGGGAATGGAAGCTTACCATGCTCTTCAACGATAAGAGCTGTACGAAGTGGAACCATGAAGAGGACACCAAGTATACCGCCTAGAAGAGCAATAACTGTTATTGTAAGAAATGATGGCATAACTGCTTCATCACTCTCATTTGCCCACATAAATAATGCAGGTAATGTAAATATAGCACCAGCTGCAAGTGATTCACCTGCTGAACCGATTGTCTGTACCATATTATTTTCAAGGATTGAATCCTTTTTAAGAACGTATCTGATAATACCCATTGAAATAACTGCTGCTGGAATAGAAGCAGATACTGTCATACCAACCATGAGGCCAAGGTATGCGTTTGCTGCACCAAATACTACTGCAAGTACAAGACCAAGGAAAATAGACATTCCTGTCATTTCAGGCATAACCTTGTCCGCTGGAATATAAGGCTTGAATTCTTTGTTGTTGTCGTTTTGCATATAGACCCTTCTCCCTAATAAATTTAACTTAATTCCTTTGACGCGTTAAAGCGACAGTTATGAATTATATTAAATCTTGTTTTAATTAGCAAGCCTATGTGTTAAAGCATCACAACTGTAACGCTTTAAACAAGTAAATATTTTATACTTAATCAGTGTCGCTGTTTCTTGTAAGCCGTATATATTAAGGAGTCTATAAATTATATAGGTATTATCTTCTTGTAATACTATCTTAGCATCTTAAAAAAATATTCAGATTTTATTACAACTTTTTCATCATCCAGTATGCATCTTCATAACTTCCATCTTTGTACTTCATGTTATCTGGAAATGTTCCGTACTTCTTAAATCCAAGTTTCTCATAAAGAGCTATGGCACCTGTATTACCAGCTATTACTTCAAGTTCAGCCTGCTCATAACCATTACTCTTAGCAACATCAAGAACTATCTCCAGCATCTTACGTCCTATTCCGCGTCCGCAATATTCCTTATATAAAGCTATAGCTATTTCACATCTGTGCGCATATCTCTTATATCCTGCAAGGCTCATAAGAGAACAGTTACCAACATGTTTACCATTCATAAATGCAACAAGCATTAAATCTCTTGGTGCATCTATCCTTCCCTGTATAAAGGATTTCTCATCATCTACTGTAAGAGTAACCTCTTCCGGTTCACGTATAAGATACGGAGTTTCAGCTGTTGTAACCTTCATATATTCTATAAGTGCCTCAGCATCTTCTACTCTTGCGCTTCTTAATTCTACTTCATCCCCATTTTTATCTGTCCATATAAGCTTATCAAATTTCATATCATCTCTCCTGTTAAAGCTCCAAATCCTTCAGTCAAAAACATCTTCTCCAAATCTGACTCTGCAATAAGCCTTTATAGCCTCTACGCATTTATCAAATCCGAGTTTACTACAGTCAAGACACAGCTCATAGTTATTGGCATCAAACCACTTTCTGCCAGTATAATGCTCATAATAACTTGATCTGAACTTATCCTCTCTTGCAATGAACTTCTCAAGTTCCTTGTCACTCAAACTATTCTTCTTGGCTGCTTCCTGCATCAGGAACCAGTGAGGTGCATGAACAAATACAGATACCACATTGTCAAAGTCCTGCAGAACATAATCTGCCGCGCGACCTATAATTATACAGCTATCACCCTTTGCAAGATCCTTAATAGCCTTGGCCTGATAATTAAACAGATTCTCTGGTGATACAAAATCCGGACTTCCCGGAGGTATCAGCTGACCATGATATATCTCTTTTCTCAGCATATTAAAGCCCTGATTTCTAAGCCTTTCATCACATTCTGTAAAAAGTTCTTCAGATATGCCACTATCATCAGAAGCCAGTCTCACAAGCTCTTTATCATAATAATGAATACCAAGCTCCTCAGCCAGCATCTTACCTACTGTTCTTCCGCCACTACCATATTGTCTCTCAATTGTGATAACTATGTTTTTTTTCATATGTCCGCCCTCTCGTTATCAGTATATTATAGGTGCCTTACCGCACCTGTCCCTATACCAATATTATACAATAATAAAAATGCTAATACCATTTCACGTTCAAAATAGCATTAGCATTAAATTCAAAAATTTATTCACCAAGATAAGCCTTTTTGATAGACTCATCATTTAGAAGATCTGAAGCTTTACCTTCCTTGACAATAGTACCTGTTTCCATAACATATGCTCTGTGAGCAATTGAAAGAGCCTTTTTAGCATTCTGCTCAACAAGGAGAACTGTCACACCGTCTTTATTAACACTCTGGATGATATCAAATATCTCACCAACAAGAAGAGGTGAAAGACCCATTGATGGTTCATCCATCAGGATGATATCAGGATGAGACATAAGAGCTCTTCCCATTGCGAGCATCTGCTGCTCACCACCACTAAGAGTTCCTGCAAGCTGTTTTTTACGCTCATCAAGTCTTGGGAAACGTTTATATACCATCTTAAGAGTATCTGCAATTTCCTTTTTATCAGATCTTGTAAAAGCACCCATCATAAGGTTCTGCTCTACTGACATCTCGGCAAAAACACGTCTTCCCTCTGGAACCTGCGCCATACCAAGTGATACGATCTTATGTCCAGGTGTTTTAATAAGGTCATTGTCCTTATATGTTATCTCTCCGCTTTCAGGAGCAATGAGCCCTGATAGTGTATGAAGTGTTGTAGTCTTACCAGCACCGTTGGCACCGATAAGAGCCACTATTTCACCTTTTTCTACGTGAAAAGAGATTCCTTTAAGGGCTCTGATTACGCCATAATATACATTTAAATCTTTTACTTCCAAAAGACTAGCCATACTAACCACGCCTTCCTATTTTTGTCCAAATATTATATCAAAATCTAATTATTCATCACCAATATAAGCCTTGATAACTTCAGGGTTACTCAAAACTTCTTTAGTAGGTCCCTGAGTCAGTACTCGTCCAAAGTTAAGCACTGTCAGCTCTTCACAGATACCTGCAACAAGCTTCATATCATGCTCGATCAGTAAGATGGTCATTCCAAAATGTTCACGTACGAACTGAATAGTCTCCATCAGTTCACCAGTTTCATTTGGATTCATACCAGCAGCTGGCTCATCCAGTAACAGGAGCTTAGGATTAGTTGCAAGTGCTCTTGCTATCTCCAGCTTTCTCTGCTGTCCATAAGGAAGGTTTGATGCCAGATAATCTCTATGCTCTTCAAGTCCAAATACCTTTAACAGCTCCATAGCTTTTTCATCCATCTCTTTTTCTACCTTGTGATATGAAGGAAGATGCAGAACAGATGAAAGTGTGCTGTAACTGAACTGATTGTGAAGTCCTACCTTAACGTTATCTATAACTGACAGGTCCTTGAACAGTCTGATGTTCTGGAATGTTCTTGCAATACCTGCCTTATTGATCTCAATTGTACTAAGTCCAGTGATATCCTTATCACCAAGCTTTATAATTCCTTCATTTGGCTTATAAACACCTGTCAGAAGGTTAAATGCTGTTGTCTTACCTGCACCATTTGGTCCAATAAGTCCGTAGAGCTGGCCTTCTTCAATACTTATGTTGAAATCATCAACAGCTCTAAGACCACCAAATGAAATACTGAGGTTTTTTACATCAAGAAGGGTCATTTTGCAAACCTCCTTTTTAATAGTGTCACATATTTCTCTCTAACTTCAATAGCCTTTGGAGCCCAGTTAATAAGCATGATTACGATAAGTACTATTGAATAGATGAGCATACGATAATTGCTGAGTCCTCTTAACATTTCTGGCAGTATATACAGAATAGATGCTGCAATAACTGATCCTCTGATGTTACCAATTCCGCCTAGAACAACATATACAAGTATCATGATAGATACGTTGTATCCAAAATATGTTGATGTAGCTGTAAGAGTTGATGTGTTATGTGAGAACAGAACACCTGCTGTACCAGCAATAGCCGCTGATATTACAAATGCAAGCATCTTGTACTTAACTACATTAATACCAACTGACTCTGATGCTATTCTATTATCTCTGATTGACATAATAGCTCGTCCATCTCTTGAATTTACAAGGTTCTGAACTATAAAAAGAGATATCAGCAGTATAACTATAGCTATAGTAAAACTGGAATCACTTGGTGTTCCCTGAATACCCATGGCACCATTTATCAGCATTTTGCCCTCGCCCTGTAATACAAAGCTCTTGAAACTGATATGAAGACCTGCTTCGTCATATCCAAGATAAACAGCTGCAAGGATGTTCTTAATAATCTCACCAAATGCAAGTGTAACAATTGCAAGGTAGTCACCTTTAAGTCTGAGTACCGGTATACCAATCAGGAAACCAAAAATAGCTGCCATAACTGTTCCAATTACAAGAGCAAGGAAGAATCTAAGTCCTCCATTCATAGTCTCTTTGGTAGCTACAGAAAAAAGTGATGCTGAGAATGCTCCAATACACATAAATCCTGCATGACCAAGACTCAGCTCACCCAGAATACCTACAGTTAAGTTAAGTGCTACTGCAACTATTGAATAGTAAGTCATAGGAACCAAAAGGCCTTCCATATGACTTGAAAGATTACCTGTAAGATTCAATATCTGAATTATGATATAGAAGGCAATAACTATGCCATATGTAATTAAATTTCTCTTTGAAACCTTAGTTAATTTCATATGCTACCTCCCATCAAACCTTTTCCTGAATATTCTTGCCCAGAAGACCTGTAGGCTTAACAAGGAGAATTATAATAAGAATTGCAAATACGATAGCATCTGCAAGCTGTGTTGAAATGTATCTCTTACTGAGTATCTCAACAACGCCAAGTAACAGACCACCTATCATTGCACCAGGTATTGATCCGATACCACCGAGAACAGCTGCAACGAATGCCTTAATACCAGGCATGGCACCTGTATATGGTGTAAGTGTAGGATATGCTGAACACAGAAGTGCTCCTGCTATAGCAGCAAGTCCTGAACCAATTGCGAATGTAAGTGAAATTGTCTTATTAACATTTATTCCCATAAGGGTAGCTGCACCCTTATCTTCTGAAACAGCCAGCATAGCCTGACCGGATTTTGTCTTATTTATAAATAGCTGAAGAGCTATCAGTATTACTACACTTGTAAGTATAGTCACAATAGTAACTCCCTGAATCTTGAGCTCTCCGCCTGCAAGGGATAATCCCTCCCAAGTAACAACTGATGAAAATGACTTTGGATTAGCTCCAAATATTAAAAGTGCTATATTCTGTAAGAAATAGCTGACACCGATAGCTGTAATAAGAACAGCAAGGTTTGATGCCGCATTTCTAAGTGGTTTGTAAGCAACCTTCTCAGTGAGCATACCGAGAATAGTACAACCTACTACGGATATAAGAATTGAAACTAATGGATTGAATCCATATGTACTTGAGGCAGTATATATCAGATAACCACCTATCATAATTACATCGCCGTGAGCAAAATTCAGCATCTTGGCGATACCATATACCATTGTGTATCCAAGAGCGATTATCGCATAGATACTACCAAGGCTTATTCCATTGATAAGATATGTCAAAAAATTCATCATGAAAATCACCACTTTCATTGTGAAATATTGTAAAAAATTATGGGGATGTTCACTAATCAAACATCCCCATTGAAGTATCTTTAAACAAATACCTGTTAGAGATTATTCAGCAAGTACATACTCACCGTTTGTAATAACAACAGCTCTTGGTTCCTTGTTAGGTTCTCCGCTTGCTTCCCATGAAAGAGTTGATGGGCTTGTTAGAACATTATCAAGTTCAATTTCTGTCATACCTGTCTTCATTGCTTCACAGATATCAGATACACTCATATCTGGAGTAATGTTCTGTGCTTCGCAAACAGCTTTGATTGCATATACAGCATCATAAGCATCTGCACCGAACTGGTTAGGTACGTGACCTGCGAGTTCCTGGAACTTAGTTACGAAGTTAACTGTAAGATCATCTGTTGCTGTAGCTGAGAAAGGTGTAAGTAGCATAAGTCCTTCTGCAAGAGATGTATCAAAGTTCTCAACTTCAAGGATACCATCCATACCATCACATCCAAAGAATGTAGGAGCATATCCCATTGTGTTAGCCTGTGTAAGGATAAGTGATGCTTCCTGATAATAAATTGGCAGGAATACAAGATCTGCACCAGCATCCTTAGCTGACTGAAGCTGAACAGTAAAGTCTGTGTTTGAATCAGCTGTAAATGCCTGATCTGTTACGATATTAAGACCAAGTTCAGTAGCCTTTGAAGTAAAACTATCGTGAATACCTGTTGAATATTCAATTGAGCTGTCATAGATGATTGCGATGTTTGCTGACTTTAATGTTTCATCAGAAGCGATATATTCTGCACTTGCCGCACCCTGGTTAGGATCTGAGAAACATACACGGAAAGCGTTGTCATACTGAACACAGTTAACAGCTGTTCCTGATGGTGTGAGCATGAACATGTTATCTTCATGTGTCTTCTCACTAACAGCGATTGATGGAGCACTTGTTACACAACCAACAAGCATCTGCATGCCCCAGTCCTTAAGTGTGTTATAAGCATTTACAGACTTCTCTGCATTGTGCTCATCATCTTCAAATTTGTATTCGATCTGGTAACCATTGATACCACCAGCTTCGTTGATCTCATCAACAGCAATCTGGATAGCGTCACGAACGTCTGAACCATAGATAGCGGCTGCACCTGTTGTAGGTCCGATACCACCGATTTTGAATGTAGTGCCTTCTGCACTAGCTTCTGTTGTTTCTGTCTCAGCTGTCTCTGTTGAACTTGTATCTGCGCTGTTACCACAACCAGCAAGAGTTCCCATGAGCATAGCTGATGCTGTAAGCATACTTACTACTTTACCGAACTTTTTCATAAAATTTTCCTCCTTGATGTTTAACAGATTAATTTTAGTCTGTTTTTGAATCAAATATCTAATATTCATAATATACCATTTTCGATAAAACGTATAATAATATGAGTAATAAAAAAGTATACAAGTATAACGCATGGGCCCACAACCGCGTAGAATGCCCATTTGTAATATACCTGTATACAGATATTTCATTCGAGTATTATGTTATATTTAGCAATAAAAAAAGTCAACAATTTATTGGTTTAAATTGTTAAAATACATCAAAGTGGATAAAATAGTTCAAAAATATTAATTTACATCAAGCTATTTAGTGGTTATTTTTCATCACCAAAAAGCTTTCTCTTCCTGTCGATCATCTCATCGATTTTATCCATATATAAATCAATATCTTTGACATTGTCACAACGTTCAATTCGTCCTGTTCTCTCGCCTGTAGTCTCATCTACATACACGCGCTTAGTAACAGTGCCCGCTCCAAGAGCAACTATAGACTGAACTTCTTCCATGATGAGGATATTATAAATACCAGCTGCGCCTTCTCTTGCATAGCCTGTATTTTCATAGTTACCAGCCATGTTCTTTTGTCTATAGAGATAATATGGCTTCAGATTCATCTTATCAGCATACTCTCTTGCAATCTCCATCATGCTCTCAGTATTGTTAATAGTACTAAGACCATTTTGTTCTATCCATTCACGAAGCCTTGACGCTCTCTTAATTGCAAGAGAATGAACTGTAAGATCATCTGGATCAAGCTTCATTATCTCTTCCATGGTGTATCTGACATCATCTTCTGTTTCGCCAGGAAGTCCCAATATGATATCCATATTGATATTATCAAAGCCTTCTGCTCTTGCCATATTATAAGCATCTATAAGCTGTGCTACAGTATGCTGTCTGCCAATAAACTTAAGAGTCTTATCTCTCATAGTCTGTGGATTAACTGATATTCTGGTAACATTATGTTTTTTCATGGCACGGAGCTTATTTACAGTAATAGAATCAGGTCGTCCAGACTCTACAGTAAGTTCCTTTAAATTACTAAGATCAAGCTTATCTTCAACCATAGTAAGTAGCCTGTCCATCTGCTCTGGCTCAAGAGTTGTAGGTGTACCACCACCTACGTATATTGTGTTCAGCTTTTTGTCCTTAAAGGCTTCTGCCACATAATCAAGTTCTTTTTCTATACAGTCTAGATATCTGTCGACCTTATCTCTAAAACTGAATATTGGATAAGAAGTAAATGAGCAGTAAAGACATGTTGTAGGGCAAAACGGAATACCGATATACATACTGTATCCGTCCTTATAATCAATATCCTTCAGAATATCAAGCTCACGTCTTGCTATCTCAATTCCCAGATCAATCTTCTCATCACTCACATAATAAACAGATTTCATAAATGCTGCTATCTCTTCATCGCTCTTACCTTCATTCATCATGTTCATAGGAATTCCAGTTGGTCTTATACCTGTAAGATTACCCCATGGAAGCTGCTTCCCTGTCTCTTCTGAGAGTAGTACATATATCAGCTTTTTTAATACATTTCTTGGAACTATAGCTGAATCATTTTCTCCACTGGTAGAAAGCGCAACATCAGGATTAAGGCGCTTTTCAACCTCTGCTCTTGTAAGACATTCTTTTCTTTCGTGTTTGATGCTGCCATCAGCTGATACAAGAGTCATATCCATGTATCCTTCATCATCACCTACAAATATATCTGCAGATATTTTGCCCTCATCTGACTTATCATCACGGGTACCTTTTATATAAACATTTATCTCCTCTTCTGGAAAAAAAGATTTGAAAATCGCATGAATATCGTATCTGTATTTCTCTTTGTTAATCGTTACAACTATCATAAAAAATTCCTATCTGTTTAAATAAAGGACTCGAACAGTCACCGCTGCCGAGTCCTGATTACTTATTATTGTATAAAGCTGTTATATAATCTCTCGTGTCCAATGGTCGTCTCAGGGCCATGTCCAGGAAATACGTCTGTTTCATCTGGCAGTGCCATGAGCTTCTCTCTGATAGACCTTACTATCTCGCTCATAGAACCTGTCGGAAAATCAGTTCTGCCAACTGATTCAGCAAAAAGTGTATCTCCGCTTATTAAAATATTGCCTTCTTCAAAATAATAACAGCAACTGCCACAGGTATGACCAGGTGTTGCTATCAGCTGACATTTCATTCCGGCAGCTTCTATCATATCCAGATCATCCAGATATTCATCAGGTTCTATAGTATATCCACGACCATAGTCAATTGACAGGTTATTATCCACACTTTCGCAGATATTACGTTCATTTCTATACGTTTTAATATCTGCACCTGATAATTCTCTGAGTTTTTCTGCACCGCCTATATGATCAAAATGCGCATGTGTTAGCAGTATCAGCTTGACTTCAAAGCCTCTGTCATGAAGAGCCTTATAGATAAATTCTCCTTTATCTGCAGGATCAAAAAAGATTACCGGTGTAAATTCTGTATGATCTCCAGTATTCTCATGTTGTCTTCCATCATCGCGATATACAAAATAACAGTTAGTCTGAACCATTCCAAGTGTCATGGAACCGACCTGTAATCTTCCTTCTGCCATTAGCCTGTTGTCCTTTCAATATCGATAACACTTTCTATCATTCTCAGCTTATCAGTAATGTCTCTAAGTTCTTCTCTGCTTGCTACCTGGAATTCAGTTTCAAGAGTAGCAAGGCCCTGCTTACTGGTTCTGGTATTCATTGACAGAATATCAACATTTTTCTCTGTAAGAGTTCTTGATACATCAGCAAGTAGACCGCTTCTGTTATTTGCAAATATCTTGATATTAGCAACATACTTCTCTCCACCGGCAGTTTCTTTTTCCCATCTGGCTTCGATAAGTCTGGTCTTGTCACTATCCTGCATCTTGATCACATTGATACAGTCTCTTCTATGAATTGATACGCCACGTCCTCTTGTAACAAATCCTACTATATCATCACCAGGCACAGGACTACAGCACTTAGAAAATCTAACTGCAACATCATGTACACCTTTAACGATAATAGCATTTCCAGTACTTGATACTCTAGGTGCTACATTTGTCTCGGCTACAGCTGCGAGAACTTCTTCATCAGTAATATTCTTGTGATGATCCTTCTCATACAGCTCAATAATCTTATTAACTATCTGGCCTTCCTTCAGTCCGCCATGTCCTACCGCAGCAAGAACAGCATCCCAGTCATGGAAGCCATATTTCTTAATTACAATATCCTGATATTCAGGTTTAGTAATATTATATATATCAAGTCCTCTGGCCTTACAGTATTCAACGAGGAGTTCCTTACCCTTGGCAATATTCTCCTCCTTGAGCTCTGCTCTGAACCATTGGTTGATCTTATTTTTAGTAGAAGTACTCTTAACTATACTCAGCCAGTCTCTGCTAGGTCCCTTTGAATTCTGGCTGGT
>CAMJFD010000073.1 GCA_946404845.1 uncultured Butyrivibrio sp.
AAAAGATGGAAGTGAAATAAAACCTGTTGAAGATATGACATGTGAAATGATGCTGCTTGATAATTATGACAAGAGTACACCAGGCGGAACAGGTAAGAGATTTGATCTGACCCTGATACCTAAGACCAAAAAGCCATATTTTCTTGCAGGAGGATTAAATGCTGATAATGTAAGAGATGCACTCATTGAATCAAATCCATATGCAGTTGATATCAGTACAGGCGTAGAAACAGATGGCCATAAGGACTGGAAAAAAGTTGAAAAATTGATGCTCGTTATGGAGCAGTTCAGATAAGAATAAGGCATAAGGAGTAAGGAGAAATGGAGAATAACGGAAGATTTGGTGAATTTGGGGGACAGTACATACCAGAAACACTAATGAATGCAGTACAGGAGCTGGAGGAAGCATACAATCATTACAAAGATGATCCTGAATTTATTAAAGAACTTGATGACCTGTTAAAAAATTATGCAGGACGTCCATCACTACTGTATGAAGCAAAGAAAATGACAAAGGACCTTGGCGGAGCTAAGATCTATCTTAAGAGAGAAGACTTAAATCATACAGGTGCACATAAGATCAACAATGTTATCGGTCAGTGTCTCCTGGCCAAGAAAATGGGAAAAACAAGAGTTATTGCAGAAACAGGTGCTGGACAGCATGGTGTTGCAACAGCTACTGTAGCAGCTCTTATGGGACTTGAGTGTGAAATCTTTATGGGAAAACTTGATACAGAAAGACAGGCACTTAATGTATACAGAATGAAACTCCTTGGTGCAAAGGTAAATGCTATTGAAACAGGAACAAAAACTCTTAAGGATGCTGTAAACGCAGCCATGAGAGAATGGACAAGCAGAATCGAAGATACACACTATGTTCTGGGATCAGTTATGGGACCACATCCATTCCCAACAATAGTAAGAGATTTCCAGAAAATTATTGGTGAAGAAATAAAAGAACAGATACTTGAAAAAGAAGGAAGACTTCCAGATGTAGTTATGGCCTGTGTTGGTGGTGGATCAAATGCCATCGGAACATTCTATGATTTCATAGGAGACGAATCAGTACAGCTAATTGGATGTGAAGCAGCAGGAGAAGGCGCAGATACACCTAGAACAGCAGCAACACTTGCAACTGGTAAGATGGGTATCTTCCATGGAATGAAATCACTCTTCTGTCAGGATGAATATGGACAGATTGCCCCAGTATATTCAATTAGTGCGGGACTTGATTATCCAGGTATCGGACCTGAACATGCATGGCTCAATGAAATTGGAAGAGCACAGTATGTAGCTATAACAGATGATGAAGCTGTAGAAGCATTTGAATATCTTTCAAGAGAAGAAGGAATCATACCAGCTATCGAAAGTTCACACGCACTTGCTTATGCTATGAAGCTGGCACCTACAATGGATAAGGATAAGATAATCGTAGTAACAGTTTCCGGACGTGGAGACAAAGACGTTGCAGCAATTGCAAGATATAGAGGAGAACAGATCTATGACTAATATAAAGATAAAAGATGCATTTAATCACGGAAAAGCAATGATAGCATTTGTAACAGGCGGAGATCCTGATCTTGAAACAACAGAAAAGCTTCTGCCAGCTATGGAAGAAGCCGGAGCAGATCTTATTGAAATTGGAATACCTTTTTCAGATCCTATAGCAGAAGGACCTGTTATTCAGGATGCTAATGAAAGAGCTCTTGCAAAGGGATGCACAACAGACCACCTCTTTGATCTGGTAAAAAGAGTAAGAGAAAATGGATCTGTAACAGTACCAATCGTATATCTTACATATGCAAATCCTATTTATACCTATGGTAAAGACAGATTCATGAAGAAATGTCAGGAATGCGGCATAAATGGTGTCATCGTTCCAGATATTCCTTTTGAAGAAAAAGGTGAATTCCTTGAAGAAGCTAATAAATATGGAATAGATATTATATCAATGATTGCACCAACATCAGAAGACAGAATCTTAAAGATTGCAAAAGAAGCTACAGGATTCCTCTATGTAGTATCTTCTCTTGGTGTAACAGGCGTTAGAAGTAATATCAATACAAATATTGAAAAGATGATTGAGAACGTAAGAAAAGCATCTGACATCCCTGCAGCAGTTGGATTTGGTATTTCAACACCAGAGCAGGCCAAGGCAATGGCCGATGTATCAGATGGAGCAATTGTTGGATCTGCTATAGTTAAGATTGTTGCCCAGTACGGAAGAGACTGTATCCCATATGTTCAGCAGTATATAAGAGAAATAAATTCAGAACTTAAGGTATACAAAGAGGCTATCTGATAGTTTATAAAACATAATAAGATATATTTTAGAGAGGCTATAAAAATTATTTTTTATAGCCTCTTTAATGTGTGAACTCCATATAAATGTTATAATCAGTTAGGTATTTTTTAGATAAATGAATCTAAGTAGTGGAGATTTGAATATATGTTATTTAATTCATTTGAATTTATATTAGAATTCCTGCCTGTAATGCTTATAGGATGGTATGCCCTTGGACATTACAAACAGTACAGGGCAGCTGATATATTTTTAATAATTATGTCTGTAATATTTTATTATGGATTTGGAATAAGCTTTGTTCTGGTACTTGCAGCATCCTGTATTGGTAACTTTTTAATAAGTTATATGATAAGCAGGAACCAAAATAAAAATATAAATACAAAAAATAGAATTATAAAAGTAATTGGTATCCTTTTTAATCTGGGATTATTATTCTATTTTAAATATCTGGATTTTTTTATAGAAAATGTAAGTCTTGTTACTGGCCTTGATATAAGAGTATTAAATATAGTAATGCCAATAGGAATAAGCTTTTATACATTCCAGCAGATAGCATTTATATGTGACAGAATAAATGGCGAAATAAGTCATGTAAATATTATTGATTATCTGATGTCTGTAGTATTTTTCCCTAAAATAATACAGGGACCTATTACATATTGTGATGAGCTGATAGAACAGTTTAGTGACAGAGACAGAAGAAAGTTTGATGTAGATGATTTTACAAAAGGTGTAGTCCTTTTTACAATTGGACTTTCCAAAAAAGTTCTTTTGGCAGATAATCTGTCAAAAGTCGTAGATTATGGATTTACATATACTTATTACATGGACACGCTTACTGTTATAGTAGTAATGCTTTCATATGCATTCCAGATATATTTTGACTTTTCAGGATACTGTGACATGGCTATGGGTATTGCCAAGATGATGAGAATTGATTTACCTATTAATTTCAACAGCCCATATAAGGCAGCTACTGTCAAGGAATTGTGGCAGAGATGGCATATAACACTTTCAAGATTTTTTGTTAAATATGTTTATATTCCACTTGGAGGCAGCAGAAAAGGTAAAGCCAGAACTATTGTAAATGTGTTAATAATATTTATACTAAGCGGCCTATGGCACGGCGCCGGATGGACCTACATAGCATGGGGACTTATACATGGCATCCTCGTTGCATTTGATAATATAGGAATTGTAGGTATTAAGGGTGAAAGCCAGAAGTTCCTTCTTAGGAAAAAAGCCCTTATATATATTCCAAGATGGCTTGGACAGATATTTACAAATTTCTTTTTCATAGTAGGACTTGTATTTTTCAGATCTCAGGATATGGCATACGCATTTGGAATGTTTAGAAGATTTTTCTTCTGGACATGGCCGGGTTTTTTCTATAGAACGGCATCCCAGCTGGACATAGCAGAAAATTACATATTATTGCAGGCGGCCAATCTTATAGGAATTGATGAAAACATAATTTATGTTGCTACACTTCTTGTACTACTAATAGTTTCAGCGTTTGTAATTACGAGAAAGAATTCCATGGAAATAGTTAAGGAAAACAAATATGGAAAACTCCAGATAGTTGGACTCTCAATACTATTTGTATGGTCATTTATATCAATGTCACAGGTAAGTACATTTATATACTTTGCCTTTTAATATAAGGAGCTTTCATGAGCAGTAATAAAAAAAGCATACTTTTGTTTTTTAAAATAGTAATAGCATTTATAGTTTTAATAGGAGTAATAGTTTTTGTATTCGATCCTTTTTACCATTATCATAAGCCGTGGCTGGGACTTAAAGCAGTTCTGAACGACAAGGAATATCAGGTTGTTGGAACATTAAAGCATTTTGATTATGATGCGCTTCTAGTTGGATCATCAGTTATGGAAAATAATGATAATTCCTGGTACGATGAAGCCTATGACTGTACTTCAATTAAGGCTATCCGTTCCTATGGAGCAACAGCTGATTTATGTTATTTCCTTGATATAGCTTATAATTCAGGTAATGATATCAAATACATTTTTTATAATATAGATCCATCCGCACTATATGCAGATTCGGAGACAACATTTGAATCAAGTGGATGTCCAATGTATTTATACGATGATAATCCTTTTAATGATCTTCAATACTTGTATAATAAGGACGTTCTGTTTGAAAAGATACCTTATATGATCGTCAATTCTCTTATGTCAGATTATAATGAAGGACTTTCATATAACTGGGCTAAATGGAAGACATTTAATAGCGCTACAGCACTTGGCTTATATTCAAGGACCAAAGAAGTTACAGAAATGATGGCAGAGGATGTATATCAGGAGCAGCTGGATGCGAATATTGAAATGCTTACAGAGCAGGTAGAAGCTCATCCTGAAACTCAGTTTACTTTCTTTTTCCCAGCATATTCTATGCTTTGGTGGGATGGTATATACAGAACAGGTGAAAGAGATGCCATAATATATAACGAAAGACAGGCAGTAAAGACTCTTTTAGAATATGATAATGTAAGAATATTCTGCTTCCAGTATGATGAAGAAGTAGTAACTAATCTTGAAAACTATATGGATTCAATTCATTTTAGTCAGGATATAAACAGATGGCAGCTCGATGAGATACTTGCAGGAGAGTATGAAATGACTCCTGAAAATTATAATGATATGCTTGATGAACTTTATGAATTTACAGAGAAGGTGCAAAGCGATTACATAATACCTTATGAAGAGCAGGACCTTCTCAACTATGAAGAGTAATAGTAACTTAAATAGATAATTGTATGGAAAAAGAAAGGGATAATCAATATGTCAAAAAAGCTAATTTCATGGAACGTGAATGGTCTAAGAGCATGTGTATCAAAAAATGAATTCTATGAATTTATAGAAAAAGAAAATCCTGATTTTGTAGGTCTTCAGGAGACTAAATTGCAGGAAGGGCAGATAGAAGTAGATCTTCCAGGTTATCATCAGTACTGGAACTATGCAGAAAAGAAAGGATATTCTGGAACAGCTATATTTGTAAAAGAAGAGCCTTTATCAGTAAGTTACGGACTTGGAATAGAAGAACATGATCATGAGGGAAGAGTTATAACACTTGAATATCCTGATTATTATATAATCACTGTTTATGTTCCAAATGCCAAAGAAGACTTATCAAGACTTGAATACAGAATGAAATGGGAAGATGATTTTCTCTCATATGTCAAAGAACTTGAAAAGAAAAAACCAGTAATTTACTGCGGAGACTTAAACGTTGCCCACAAGGAAATTGACCTTAAGAATCCAAAGACAAACAGAAAGCATGCCGGATTTACAGATGAAGAGCGTTCTAAGTTTGATAATGTCGTTAATGCTGATATGATTGATACATTCAGATTCTTTTACCCAGACCTTGAAGGTGCTTATTCCTGGTGGTCATACAGATTCCATGCAAGAGAAAAAAATGCAGGGTGGCGTATAGACTACTTTGTAACATCAAAGACACTAGAAGACAGATTAGAGGATGCCATTATATATAAAGATGTACATGGCTCAGATCATTGCCCGGTTGGACTTATAATTAAATAAAAAATGCGAGGAATAGTTTACTAATGGAAAATTTTGTTTTTAGTATAAATGCGACTCTTCCCGTATTTATACTGATGCTACTTGGACTCTTTTTAAAAAAAATAAATCTTATAGATGATAAATTTACAAGTTCACTTAATAAATTTGTATTTAAGGTGGCACTTCCTGTACTTGTATTTGAGGATCTTGCAGAGCAGGATTTTGCAGCTGCCTGGGATGGTAAATTTGTAGGATATTGTTTTATCGTAACACTTATATGCATTATAGCTGTAGCATTTATTTCAGGATTTTTTATTCATAACAAATCGCTTAGAGGGGAATTTATACAGGTTTCATTTAGAAGTAGTGCAGCAATACTTGGGCTTGCCTTTATTCATAATATTTATGGAGATGGCAATACTCAGATGGCACCTCTTATGATACTTGGAAGCGTACCGCTTTATAATATTTTTTCAGTAATTATACTAACAGTTACATCAGAGGATGAAGATAATAACAAAGTCAGTATAAAGGATCTTATTATTAAATCGTTAAAAGGAATAGTAACTAATCCGATACTTATAGGTATTTTTATAGGTCTTGTATTCTCACTTCTTAAGATACCAAGAGGAGATATATTTAATACAGTCGTCGAGAATATAGCAAGACTTGCGACTCCGCTTGGACTTATAGCAATGGGAGCGGCATTTAATATTCAGAGTTCCAAAAAAGTATTACTTCAATCTGTAGTTGCTAGTATAATCAAATTGTTTGTGCTTGTAGGTATATTTATACCAATAGCAATAGCTATAGGATTTAGAGATCAGCAGATAGTGGCTCTTCTTGTGATGCTAGGTTCAGCATCTACTGTCAGCTGTTATATTATGGCAAGGAATATGGGTCACGAAGGATCACTTACTGCAACTACAGTAATGATAACAACTTTTGGATGTGCCTTTTCACTCACATTCTGGTTATATTTATTCAAAAGCCTTGGCTATATCTAAAAAAAGTTTTGTTAAAAGGGAAAGAGGTAACACATGAATGAGTATAAGGATAAGCTTATAAGAGAGCTTAATAATTACAAAGAGATACTTATTCTATTGATAATTGGACTGTGTACAGGAACTATAGTAGGACTTGTAGGTACAGCTTTTTATTACGGAATTAAATTTGCAACAGCTTTTAGAACAGAACATGATTTTATAATTCTGTTACTACCATTTGCGGGTCTGTTTATAGTATTTATGTACAGAGTGTGCAGAGACTATGAAGACAAGGGTACAAACCTCGTTATTACATCGATATCTGAAGGTGACAACCTTCCTCTTAAGAAGGCACCACTTATATTTGTAGCATCAGTTATAACTCATCTGTTTGGCGGTTCAGCAGGCAGAGAGGGTGCAGCACTTCAGATAGGTGGTAGTATAGGATATAACCTTGGAAAAGCAGCAAGACAGGGTGATGAGAGACTTAAGATATTTACAATGTGTGGAATGGCAGCAGCCTTTTCAGCATTATTTGGAACTCCGATGACTGCGGCTATATTTGCAATGGAGCTTGAAAGCGTAGGAATAATGTATTATAGCGCACTTGTACCATGCGTTGTATCAGCGCTTGTAGCAAATGGAATAGCACAGCAGCTCGGCACAGTACCAGATGTATTTACAGTGTCATATATACCAGAGTTTACTATTAAGACAGCATGTCTTGCAGGACTGCTTGCTATTATGTGTGCAGCAGTCAGTATTGTATTTTGTGTAGGAATGCACAAGACTGGCAGACTGTATAAGAGACTGTTCAAGAATCCATATATTAGAATATTTGTAGGTGGATGTATTGTAGTTGCACTAACATTTATAGTTGGAAACAGATATTATAACGGCGCAGGTATGAATGTAATTGAAATGGCAATAGAAGGAACAGCGCCAAGCCCGGCATTTATATTAAAGATTTTATTTACATGTCTTACATTAGGAGCAGGATATAAAGGAGGCGAAATTGTTCCATCACTTTATATAGGAGCAACTTTTGGATGCCTTTTTGCAAACATATTTAATTTAACTCCGGCACTTAGTGCATCAATAGGTATGGGAGCACTATTTTGCGGTGTTACTAACTGCCCTATATCAGCGCTTCTTATATGTTTTGAAATGTTTGGTTATAATGGAATGCCATATTACCTCATAGCTATAGCACTGAGCTATGCTTCATCGGGATACTTTAGTTTATACAAGTCTCAAAAGATAATGTATTCCAAGTATCACAATAAATACATCAATAAACAGGCAAGATAATAATTTAAGATATAATCAAAGAAGACTCTGTGAAATAATAATCACAGAGTCTTCTTTTTTGGGTTTTATATAAAAGGATTAATTTGGATAAGCTTATTTAGCAAGTCTTATTACATTCCAGCTCTTAGATGGAAGAACAGATGTAAGAATACCATCCTCAATCTTGGAACCATTGTAATTTACTGGCTTAACTGTATCAGGCTTTTCTTCTGAGTTAACAGCCTTAAGATCATCATTAGTACACATGATATGTTCAACAATCTTGTAACCAGCATACTGTCTAAGGTCGCAGCTCATTTCATAATCATCGTCAAGGTTCTTATTAACTGCAAATATTGTTACAGTCTCATTTTCCTCATCTGTAGTTACTACGCTGTCTACATAAGGAGCATCGCCGTGCTTACTTTCATAAGTATCAACCTTAACAATTGTATTTAATACTTCGCCTCTTCCATAGATACTTGCATGCATATATGGATAAAAAATTGTCTGTCTAAATGAACCTGTATCTGAAGTCATGATAGGTGCAATAACATTTACAAGCTGTGCAAGACAAGCAATCTTAACTCTGTCAGCATGACGCAGAAGTGTTATGATCATGCTACCAACGAGTAGCAGATCTTCAAAGTTATAAATATCTTCAAGCTGATGTGGATGCTCAACCCATTTTTCAAGTTTTTTGTCCTGTTCATTAGAATGATACCAAACATTCCATTCATCGAATGAAAGGTTGATTGACTTTTTGGACTTCTTAACAGCCTTTACATAATCACAGATAGATACAACCTGTGAAATGAACTGATCCATAGCAACTGAACTTGCAAGGAAGTTAGGAGTATCATTTTCATGATTACCATAGTACTGATGAAGTGAGAGATAATCTGTTGTATCATAGCTCTCTTTGAGAACTGTAGCTTCCCACTCACCAAATGTAGGCATTCCAAGTGAAGAAGAACCACAGGCTACGCATTCAATAGATGGATCAACCAGCTTCATGATATGACCAGCTCTTGCTGCAATAAGACCATATTCCTGTGCTGTTCTGTGACCAATCTGCCATGGTCCATCCATTTCGTTACCAAGGCACCATAATTTGATGTTATGAGGATCTTTTACACCATGTTTGATACGAAGATCACTATAGTATGTTCCGCTCTTGATGTTACAGTACTCAACAAGATTTTTGGCATCCATAATATCTCTTGTACCAAGGTTTACAGCCATCATAGGTTTAGTATCAACCTTTTTACAAAATTCCATAAATTCATTAAGACCGAACTGATTTGTTTCTACAACATTCCAGGCAAGTTCAAGTCTTCTAGGTCTCTCTTCCTTAGGACCAACGCTGTCTTCCCATTTAAATCCAGATACAAAGTTTCCACCTGGATATCTGATAATAGGAACCTTAATCTCATTTATAAGATCGATTACATCTTTTCTAAGACCGTTCTCATCAGCAAATTTAGATTCTGGCTGATAGATACCTTCATAAACGGCTCTTCCAAGGTGTTCAATAAATGAACCAAATATTCTTTCATCTACTTTACTGATAGTAAAATCTCTGTCAATTACAAGTTTTGCTTTTTTTAACTCTTTACCCATATGCTTCTCCTATCTAATACTCTCTAGAAAAGTTTCATCCCCGAAACAAATTAATCATAAAGGCATTTAAGTAAATAAAAAACTAACTAATATCCGAAAATATTGACTTTTTGTCCGATACTTTTGATAATATAAATATAAGAAATATTGATATAATAGGAATATCAGATATTAATGAATTGATATTTTTTAGAAAAAAGGAAAGTGTGGATAACTACATGTTCTCAACCAGCTATTGTGGATATAATATACATAATCCGGAGAAGGATACTATATACAGACCTGAAGGCAGATCAGATTATCTTTTTCTATTAATTACCTCTAATATGGATTTCTTTTTTCCTAAATCCAAGAAGAATTCCGAGGAAAAAATTGTGTATAGAAATGGACAGGAGCTGACAATTAAAAAGGCTGAGCCAGGTGACTGTATACTGTTTACGCCAGGAACAATGCAGTATTATACGGCGGATGGAGAATTTTCCAATTCATTTGTACATTTCGTTGCCAGTAAAGATGAAGTGGAAAAGTATAAGATTCCACACAATGAATTATTTAGACCAGTTAATACAGATGATATGCAGCAGCTGATGAAGCAGATACAGTTTGAATATCTTGCAAACAATGTGCATAAAGAGGAAAAAATTGATCTTCTCATAAGAATGCTTCTTATAGAAATTGAGAGAAGTCTTAAATTTAGTAATAAGCACGAAATGAGTGATATATATTCTGATCTTCAGAGAGTTAGAATATATATATTAGAGCATTGCAGCGAGGAATGGGATATAGACAGAATATGTCAGGCAGCACATCTTGGAAGGAGTCAGCTATATAATTATTACAGAAAGTTTTTTTATCTGACTCCCAAGGAAGACCTTCTGGCGGCAAGGATAGACAGGGCCAAATATTTACTAACTAATAAGGGACTTAGGATAAGTGAAGTGGCGGAAATGAGCGGATTTAAGAACATCTATCATTTTACCAGATACTTCAAAAAAGCTTGTGGATGCTCACCTGGTAAATATTTGATGCAGATAGAGGATAAAAACATTATAATAAAGAGTAAAGAAAACTAAGAAAAGAGGTCACATAATTTGAGTAAAAAAAATAATTTCATATTTTTGGGACTAATTTCAGCAATAGTAGGTGGTGGTGCAGTACTTGGTAATTATCTGTACAAGATATCATCAGACCCTAATCATAAATTTACCGGAGAACATGATGCCAATAAGACAATAACAGATGGCAAGCTCTGGGTCAGAAATAATAAGGAAAAGCAGGATTTATATATAGAGTCACTTGATAAATTAAAGTTACATGCTTCATATATAAAGGCAGAGGGTGATTCTCATAAATATGCCGTTCTGGTACATGGAATTCATGATACTAATGAATATATGGGAATCTATGGTCAGCATTATCTTGAACAGGGTATTAATCTTCTAATGCCAGATCTTAGAGGACATGGCAGAAGTGAAGGAAGTTATGCAGGATACGGCTATGATGACAGAATGGATGTAATGGAATGGATATACTGGATCATTAAAAGGGATTCAGAAGCTAAGATATTCATTCATGGCGTATCTATGGGCGCAGCAGCTGTACTTATGACAACAGGTGAGCATCTGCCATCTAATGTTGTTGCAGCAATTGCTGATAGTAGTTATACTACTGCTTTGGATGAATTTACATATGTTTATAAAAAGTCCGGAAAGGCATTCCTTCCAACTAAATTCATGAACTGGCTCTTAAGACTTGAGATTAAGCTGCGTTCAGGATTTGATATTGTTGAGTCAGCACCAATTAAGGCAGTAGCAAGATCTAAGACTCCTACACTGTTTATGCATGGTGATGAGGATACATTTATACCACCAGTAATGTGCTCAAGACTTTTTGAGGCAGCAAAATGTCAGAGAGAGTACTGCATTACCCTTGGAGCAAATCATATTATGGGAGTCGTTGTTGATCCTGTAAATTATTGGAAAAAGGTAGATGCTTTTCTTGCAGAAAAGATCAAATAAGTAATAGAAAGTTTTAACAGGTAGTAAGATGGAAACAATTTATAAAACAAGAGGTACATGTTCAACACAGATAACAGTAGATGTTGAAGATGGAATCGTTAATTCTGTAAGCTTTGTAAGTGGTTGCAATGGCAATCTTCAGGGAATTTCCAAATTAGTTGAGGGAATGAGAGCAGAAGATGCAATCAAAAAGCTTAGAGGAATTAAATGCGGCTATAAAGCTACTTCATGCCCAGATCAGCTTACATATGCTCTGGAAGCAGCATTACAGAATGAACAATAATAATGAGCCCCAGATATGGGGCTTATTAAATGGAGGAATAAAGTGAGTAAGAAAATAGTCATGACAGGTGGAGGAACTGCAGGTCATGTAACACCAAATATAGCACTTATCCCAGCGCTACAAGAAAAAGGATATGAAATATATTACATTGGTTCTTATGAAGGAATTGAAAAAAAGCTTATTGAAGATATGAATATTCCATACTATGGAATAGCAACAGGTAAGCTCAGAAGATATATGGACATTAAAAATTTCTCAGATCCATTCAGAGTAATGAAGGGATTTGTTGAAGCCAGAAAATATTTAAAGCAGATAAAGCCAGATGTGATTTTTTCTAAAGGCGGATTTGTAAGTGTACCAGTTGTAAGAGCAGCTGCAGCACTTAAGATACCATGTATATTACATGAGTCAGATATGACACCAGGTCTTGCTAACAAATTATGTATACCTGTTGCAAAAAAGATATGCTGTAACTTCCCAGAGACACTAAATAATCTACCTGAAAACAAAGCTATTCTGACAGGAACACCTATTAGAAAAGAGCTGATGGAAGGTAACAGAGAAGTTGGAAAGAAGATGTGCGGATTTAAAGATGATAAGCCTGTACTTATGGTAATAGGCGGAAGCCTTGGAGCACAGTCAGTTAATGAGACTGTAAGATACGCACTTCCAAGACTCCTTCCAGATTTTAATATTATCCATATATGCGGAAAAGAAAAAATGGATAACCTTAAATTAAACGTTGAAGGTTACAAGCAATTTGAATATGTAAAGTCAGAACTTAAGGACTTATTTGCACTTTCAGATATTGTACTGTCAAGAGCTGGTGCAAATGCAATCTGTGAGCTACTGGCACTTAAAAAGCCAAATATACTTGTGCCATTATCTGCCAAAAACAGCAGAGGCGATCAGATATTAAATGCAAAATCATTTGAACAGCAGGGATTTTCTATGGTTATAGATAATGATGAACTGGATGAAGATATTCTTGTTGAGAGTATTCAGGATTTATATGAATCCAAAGATAAATACCTGGAGAAGATGAATGGAAGTAAATTCTACAATGCTACAGAAACAATTGTTGATCTGATTGAAGAGGTAACAGCGTGAGATATCCTAAATTTTTACGGGAAAATGGAACAATAGGTTTTGTTGCACCATCATTTGGATGTGCTACAGAGCCATATAAATCAGCATTTGATAATGCACTTATTAAATTAAAAGGCCTTGGATATAATTATGTCCTGGGCCCTAATTGTTATGCGGATAAAGGTATAGGCATCAGTAATACTCCAAAGTTATGCGCAGATGAGCTAAATGAAGCCTATGTATCAGCAGAAAGTGATGTAATTATTAGCTGCGGCGGCGGAGAACTTATGTGTGAAGTAGTTCCGTATATTGATTTTGACAGAATCAGGGCAGCAGAACCAAAGTGGTATATGGGTTATTCTGATAATACTAATTTTACTTTTTTGTCTAATATATTATCTGATACAGCGGCCATATACGGTCCATGCGCTGCATCATTTGGAATGGACAAATGGCATGATTCATTAAATGATGCAATGGATATGCTAAGAGGAGCCAAAAAATCATTTAGCGGATATGATAAATGGGAACTTGAATCCTTAAAAGATGAAGATAATCCATATGCAGTCTATAACCTTACAGAAAAAACAGAGTATAAATATTATCCGGATAGTCTAAATAACGAAGCTAAAATCAGCGGAAGACTGATAGGAGGATGTGTGGACTGTCTTGTGAACCTTCTGGGAACAGAGTTTGATAAGGTTACAGAATTTGCAGACAGATATGCAGATGATGGTATTATCTGGTTCCTTGAATGCTGCGATTTAAATGTAATGAGTATCAGACGTGCATTCTGGAATATGAAATATGCCGGATGGTTCAAGAATGTAAAAGGATTTATGATAGGAAGACCTATGCATTATAACGAGCCGATGATGGGACTTGATCAATACAGCGCAGTAACTGAAATATTAAAGGAATTTGATGTGCCTGTAATAATGGACCTTGATATAGGACATCTGCCACCTATGATGCCAATTATATCTGGTGCTAAGGCTACTGTAACAGCAAAGGGCAATAATATAACTGTAGATTATGATTTTAATTAAATAAGATTTTGATTGTAATAACCCCGCTTACAAAGGAGGTGCTTATAATTTTGAAAAAAATATTTTTTAAAAACCTGTCTGTATGTGTAACAACTATAGCTACTATGTCACTTATGATCCTCTCTGGTTGTGGTAACAATTCATCTGATGTAGCAACAGATACTACAAATACAGAAAATACTGGTACTACAGTAACAGAATCATCTGTAAGTAATGATATGAGTAGCGTAGAAGATATTGGTAATAATGATGGAACAACTGAAGCTACAGATATAGATGAGGGTGCAGAAGAAACAGTGCACTATGATGTGCCGGAAGGTCAGCTCAAGATAACATGTCTGGATGTAGGTAAGGGTGACTGCTTCGTAATAGAGTCAGCTGATTCTGTGACTATGATTGATACTGGATACGAAGAAACAGCTAATAAAGTAATGTACTTTCTTGATAGTGAAGGAATTACTACTATAGATCAGATGATAATTTCTCATTTTGACAAGGA
>CAMJFD010000074.1 GCA_946404845.1 uncultured Butyrivibrio sp.
CAACATGCTCGCGCCGAGCGCGGTTGCATTTATGCAACATATACCTTACGCGCGAGTGCGCATCCATAGCGGAGCGTTTTTTGTTTAATAGGAAATTCGGAGGAATTTCCTATTAAACAAGAAAGCATTTTGCATGCAAAAAAAGAGAGACAAACGTATCTCTACGCCGTCTCTCTGTATATTTTCTGTATATTTATGATATATATTACTGTCCGATAAGAGCCTTTACAGCATCTGTAAGTTCCTGCTCCTTCTGTGCAGCATCTTCAAGATTTGTACCCTTAACGCCCATGTAGAACTTAATCTTAGGCTCTGTTCCTGAAGGTCTTGCGCAGCACCATGCATCATTATCAAGTGCAAAGTACAGAACGTTAGAAGTTGGAAGACCTGTCTGTCCCTTAGAACCATCCTTGAGGTTAAGTGTTTCGCCTGTCTTGTAATCTCTGAACTCTTCAACAGTCCATGAACCGAGCTGCTTAGGAGGATTACTTCTGAGCTTATCCATAAGTGCAGCGATTTCTGCAGCACCTTCCTTACCCTTCATTGTGATAGAATACTGACCTTCTCTGTAGTAACCATACTTCTCATAGAGGTCGATCATAGCATCCCATGCTGTCTTACCAATTGTCTTGTAGTATGCAGCAAGTTCGCAGAGCATCATAACTGCTACGATAGCATCCTTATCTCTTGCATGTGTACCAGCAAGACATCCATAACTCTCTTCAAGACCGAATACATAGTTGTATTCCTGGTTGTTCTGCTCAAAGATCTTGATCTGCTCACCGATATACTTAAATCCTGTAAGTGTCTCGATGTAGTGAAGACCATAATCCTCAGCGATAACCTTAGCCATATTTGTTGTTACGATTGTAGTAACGAATGCTGGCTTCTCTGGCATACGTCCAAGTTTCTGTCTCTCACGGAGAATGTATTCACCAATAAGCATACCTGACATGTTACCTGTGAACTGCTTGTATTCACCACTCTTTGTATCAAGAGCATAGATACCAAGTCTGTCTGCATCTGGATCAGTTGCAAGAACGATATCAGCGTTCTTTTCCTTAGCAAGTTCAAGAGCGAGCTTGAATGCCTTAGGATCTTCTGGGTTAGGATAATCAAGTGTTGTAAAATCTGGATCTGGAAGTTCCTGCTCAGGTACGATATAAACATTCTTGAATCCGAGTTCATCAAGAACTCTCTTAACTGGCATAAGACCTGTTCCATGGAATGGTGTATAAACGATTGTAAGCTTATCAGCCATTTCCTTAATTGCTTCTGGGTGAAGGTTCTGCTCTTTAAGTGCAGCGATGAACTTGTCATCGATTTCCTTACCAATTACGTTATAAAGACCAGCCTTGATAGCTTCGTCCTTATCCATTGTCTTAACTTCGTGGTAATCTGTGATAGCGTTAACTTCACCGATGATACCTGTATCGTGTGGAGGAGTTACCTGCGCGCCATCCTCCCAGTAAACTTTATAACCGTTGTATTCTGGTGGGTTATGGCTGGCTGTAACCATTACACCTGCGATACATCCAAGTTCTCTAAGAGCAAATGAAAGCTCTGGAGTTGGACGAAGTGCGTCGAATACATATGCCTTAATTCCATTAGCTGCCATGCAAAGTGCAGTTTCATCAGCAAATTCTGGTGAAAAACGTCTGCAGTCATAAGAAATAGCTACGCCGCGGCTACCTGCATCACTACCACCATTTTTCTTGATATAGTTTGCAAGTCCCTGAGATGCCTTACGAACAACGTATTTATTCATACGATTAGTACCTGCTCCGATTACACCACGGAGTCCACCAGTACCAAACTCTAACTCTCTATAGAATCTGTCTTCTACCTCTGCTTCATTATTTCTGATTGCAAGAAGTTCCTGCTTAGTAGCATCATCGAAGTAATCGTCATTAAGCCAATACTCTAATTTGTTCTGTGCTTCACTCATCTTATATCCTCCTCTGTACTTTTTTCATAAACGCTATAACATTTAGCGTTCTGAAGTTTAAGTAGTTTTATTTTGCTTAAACTTTACTTGCATATTAAAACACGATATATCTCAAAAATCAAGAAAACTCGCGCCTTTAACAATTATAAATGATAATAAACAAAAATGCATTACTGGTTTCTCAAACTGCTATAGCCTTCCACATTGAGCGAAAAATCGCTTCTATCAAGTGAGAAGTTAGGATTGTAATAAGGATCTCCCTTATCAAGGACTTCTTTCCACTTAGCCTTGAAATGATCTGATTCCTTATTGTATCTCTCAGCATTTGCACCTTTAAGATCAAGTCCCCTTGATGCTGATTCGTAGTGATACATCTCAGCAAATGGAGTAAATACGTTTAAGTAATTCTGCTCTCTGAGCTTTAAGCAGAAGTCAACATCATTAAGACTTACTTCAAAGCTCTCATCAAGGCCGCCAACCGCATCATACTTGGCTCTTGATACCATGAGACATGCGCCTGTTACAGCAGATACATCCTGTGCATAGCAAAGTCGTCCCATATATCCAAGGTTCATACCTTCCTGACCATAATGTGAATGACCGGCAGTTCTGTGTGCGCCAAGTCTCAGTACAATACCTGCGTGCTGGATCTTGCGGTTAGGGAAATAGAGCTTACCACCAACTGCTCCGACATCCTGTCTCTGAGCATACATAAGCAGCTCTTCAATCCAGTTAACTGTAATAACCTGTGTATCGTTATTAAGAAGGAGTACATATTCACCATCAGAATTCTGTACACCGTAATTAACTACAGCAGAATAGTTGAATCCTGGTCTTGAACCATCAGCATTTAAATGGCTCTTATCAGCATAATAATCAACTATCTTAATTATATCCTTCATAGGGCCATTTTTTAATTCATCGTAATAGCCCTTGATTTCTGTTGTCTTGCTGCCATTTTCTACAATTATGATTTCGTAGTTGTCATATGTAGACTTCTCATAAATGGATTTAATACATCTTCTAAGATCCTCTTCATGATCGCAGTTAGGTATAACAATAGATACCTTTGGAGTACCTGTAACTTCATATGTGATTTTAAAAATAGTCTCGAAAGCTCTTGTACTACTGATCTTGAAGTGCTCATAGCCGTGACGTCTTAAGTGATCAGCAACTGAACCCTTGGCTGCATCAATTGCATAACTCTTGGCTTCAATACCAGATGCAACTGAGCCGGCATGTGAACGCCAGTAATATAACAGCTTTGGAATATGTACTATATGCTGAGCACTGTCAGTAAGTCTTAAGATCATATCATGATCCTGGCTGCCGTCGAACTTAGTTCTGAACAGCTCTGTCCCTTCTAACAGCTCGCGCTTAAATACACTGAAATGGCAGATGTAGTTATTGGCTCTTAAGTTATCAATAGCATAGTCTGGCTTGAAGTGCATTGTCAGCATATGATCAATGCTCTCTCCAGAGAATGTTGTCTCGTCGCAGTAGAGATAATCTGCTGACTCTTCATTGATAGCCTTAACGTACCAATAGAGAACTTCTGGATGCAGGATATCATCATGATCCAAGAGACCTATATACTCACCAGTTGCAAGCTTGACACACTCATTTGTATTACCTGAGATACCAGTGTTTTTGGCAAGTCTCTGGTATACGATCTTGGAAGTGCCATCAGCATTAGTTGCAAGCTCAGCCTTCTGATACTCTCTGCAGATCTGCTCTACATAAGCATGCTCTGCATCTGAACCATCAGCAAGACACAGTTCCCAGTTAGTGTAGGTCTGATTTACAACAGACTCTATCATGTCCCTTAGGAACTTCTCTGGTGTGTTATATAGAGGTGTGAGAATACTGATTTTAACCATATTCTCGAATTTAGTTTCTCTCTGCTCTTTGATTCTGGCTTCATCTGGGAAGCTCTCAGTTCCGTAATGCTTCATTGCCTTTTTTTCGATCTGCTTGTATTTGATCTTGGCAACAACACCGTGAATGGAACCACAGTTCTTGATTCTGTCCTTCTGTCTGATCACGAAATGCATGGCATTTCTGGCAGGAGTAGAAGCCTTCCAGATAGGATTAGATTTTATTCTATTAAGCTTAAACTCAAGTTCGCTATTCTTATCTTCAAGTTCAGCTACTCTTTGAGCAAGGTCAGCACTCTTTAATTTTTCTCTTTCGTATGCTGCTTTAAAATCCTGTTCATTACTCATTTCAAAAAATCCTTTATAGAACCGCAGGTATATATTAAATCCGCAAGTCCTTATTTGTTAATATACATAATATTAGGTACCCAGTTAATAAGGCGCAGTCTCGATGTTCTGTCAATTGCAACAACACCCATCTGATAATATCCAACTGGAAGATCACCTTTTCTTATTCTAACCTTAAATCCTGTAAGGTCAACATTAACCTGATCTGTTAATTTTACTTTGATATCTGGTCTGTACCAGTCGTACACATTGAAGCTGTAGAGCTTGGTATCTACAATTCTTGCATCCGGCTCATTTTTTTCCACCTGTCTCATTACAAGCCTTCGGTCAAAAAATGAATTGTCAGAGCCAATAACAAAGCTGTATCCCTTTACAAAATATCCATCCTCACATTCGCCGTCGCGAATTCCGTACATCCACTTCTCAAGGCTTCCGCAAAATTCAATACCGACTCTTACAACAGCGTCCTCTCTGGCTTCTGGGTAACCACCTTCATGCACCTGCATCTTGTGATAATTAATATCCTCTGCAGGAGTGAAATCCTCCTTAGGAATAATTGGAGGAATGGTCTCATCATCAGTCAGGTACTGGCTGTAGAATGGATCGTAATTATACATCCTAGGATGACGTCTCATCAGTACATCATACTCGGCTGCAAGACGCTCCATCTTTTTAGGATCCTGTGTATCAAGGCCTCGGCTTAGAGACTCATGGTGATACAGTGATATATGGTTACAGCAGACATTATAATATCCTGCTTCATGTATGCTAAAACATAAATCAACGTCATTAAAGGCAACCTGCAGAACTTCTGGAAGTCCGCCGACCTCTTCATACTTGGATCTTGCAACTAAAAGGCATGCGCCCGTTGCACCAATTAGGTTATGGATACCTCTGTTAAATCCAAAGTAATGTGCCCTCTTATCATGCATCCTCTGAAGCTTATGAACTGGTCCGAGTCTGACACTTGTAATACCTGCATGCTGAATAAGATCAGTATCAGGATATATGAGCTTGGCTCCAACCGCTCCAACGTGATTGAGCTGAGCCTGTGAGAGCATCTCTCTGAGCCATCCGTCCTTGGTAGCTTCTATATCATCGTTGAGGAACAGTATGTACTCGCCGCTAGTACGCTGCGCGCCGCGGTTACACATATGAGAAAAATTGAAATCCTCAACTTTATATAAATACTGAATATTAGTTAGCCCATTTTCTCTAGGCACTGAGTTCAGAAATGTTCCGAGCTTGACCCTATTAAATGCTGAGCTTCCGTTATCAACAACTGTTATGTCGTATTTGAGATTTTTTTCCTTAACAGTCTTAGTTATTGATTCTATGCAAACCCTTAATATATCCGGGTTATCCTTACTAGGAATAACTATGCTGACTGTAGCTGGTCTTATCAGCATATGCTTGGAATTATGGAAGGAACGTCCATAGAACACGTCCTGGTCAGGATTTCTATGGAATAGAACCTTGTCTATATGTCCAATTGGGAACTTATTATCCACTCTCTTACCAAATGCTCTCTCATGAATAGCAAGCATACAGAATAATACGTCCGCTGATAACAGGCTTGCTTCAAGGCCAAACGCCTCTGGAGTATTCTTCTGAACGCCAGATGTTCCGCCGAGCATCCTGATGGCATTTTCATATTCTGCCTGTGCATCCTCAAATACATTTGCCCTGCAGGCAAAAATGCTGCCGATATAAAAAGCATTTAAATATGAATCAGGAGACCATTCCGGTTTGAAATAAGGTGTGTAATATTTACCTTTTTCAACCACGTCCTCATCTCCGTATACTACGTTCATGTCTGGATTTTTGATAAAATAGCGCTTAATCTCATTTATGGCATTCTTACTCATCTTGCCCTTTGGGCTTACGAATACCAGTATATTGTCAGCCTGTGGTTCAACTCCTGTATCCTCCCAGACTTTGGAATATGCAATTGTCTTAACTGAGAGTTCTACTCTGCTTCCTGATACATCCAAGTCATTGTAGCTCTTTGCGCCGAGCCTTTCCTGTTCCTTTTCCCAGATATCGTAAGCTGCAGCTTTTTCATCCACAATTTTCTTATATGAACTTTTTCTGCTCCTCATCAGAACACTCTTTGCAACTTCCTTTAGCATAAATGCAAGTCCTCGCCTTTTATCTTATGTCCGACTTATAATTTTTAATTATTTCTCATCCTTATCTTCAGTAGCTTTGGAATCCTTGGATTTAGCTTTATCCTTATCATCCTCTGCTGGTTCATCGTCATCGTCATCATCATCTATGTCATCGCCTGTTCTCTTGAAGGATAAGAGCTTGTTCTTAATCCTTGACAGGATTGGTCTGTTATCTTCCTCTTCCTTCTCTTCCTCTTCTGGAAGTGACTCATAGAGAGCCTTTGCAGACTCTGATGGCATAAGAGTCATGATATATGTGATCTTAAGATGGTTCTGAGCATCAATTTCGATATTATCTGCACCAAAATTGAATTCAATATTAGGGTCTGGAGTATCGAATACGATACTGTCGTCTGAGAGCCACTTACCATTTGGATGGATGCTGATAGGAATATCAGTATCAGCTACAGAGACGCCATTCCACAATATTCTCTTAAGTGTAACAATACATGTTGAAAATGCTGGGTCAAGACGTATATTCTGTACTTTGTCAGTACATTCAATATCAAGTGATACTGTATTGTGCTCATCATAAGTCTCTTCTGGGAAGATTGAATCATCTTCGCTGTAGCCCTGTCCCTCGTCAATATATATCTGAATTTCATCAGCTGGTCTTGCGTTAGGATCAGCACTTGCAATTTCCTTAGGGATAATTGTGTTACGTCCTATATCCTTCCACAGCTCAACCATTGACTTTCTGGAACCTGTAACGTACTTCTGGAAGCCTTTTTCCTCTTCAAGAAGTCCCTGGATATCTTCATCCTTGAGTTCCAGATATTCATATAATTTCTTTACATCGAGCTTCTTACGCTTTCTGTCTTCAAGTGAATAGCAGTAAAGCGCTCTAAATGCTATTTCTCTTGGTGGAATAGTCTTACCATATGTCCACTCGTAATCGATTACAGTCCAGATAGGTCCGTTGACCATGATATTAGAGAATATCAGATCGTAGTCAGTTACTGGGAACTCTGGTCTGTAGCCCATTCTTCTAAGGTACTCTCTAAAGAGTGCGTTGAAAGATTCCATGTCATCTTTTTCCAGACATGCATCAAACAGCGCTGTAAGAGGCACTCCGTTTACGTATGAGAAAATGGCACAGCCGTCCTGCTCATCTATCTGACAGTCGTTGATTTCAAGATCTCCGCCGTGATATCTCTCAGTAAGACCATAATATGCATCTCTTAGGGCAAAAATGTGATCTCTTGACGCATCGTTTAGTGGATACTTTCTGATCTGCTTTCTGCCTGCAATATCAAGACAGATATCTGTACGAATCTTGAATTCATCAGCTCTGTCATTACTGTATTTACTATAAATTGTATTAAGCTCGGGTCCGAGAATTACCTCAAATGAATTAGCAAAATCAGGATACATGCCATCTGCAATAAGTGTTTCATAAGCATGTTTCTCATTAAAGAGCTGTAATCTGTCCCTGTCATAATTGTGTACATTGTCCTGAAGCTCACCGTAGCTTGGCAGATATCTATCTGAATGAATCATTGTAGGGAGCTTGTAATCAGGGTATGGATAATAGAAGTGATAATCTGCAAATCCGCACTTCTTGAATATCTTCATAAGTCCGTTTCTGGAGAAAGTTCTTGCAACAGAATCCTGAGAATATCCTTCGATACCTGAGAAATATGATCCAAGGTGATCCTCTGAACATCCTGCAAAATACTTAAGTCCAAGACGGTTCTCTATTGCTATAACGATTCTTCCGTGTGGTGACAGATGCTTTTTGAGCATCTTGAGGAAGTTCTCGTATGGATTTTCTGTTCCAATGTATCCCTGTCCATATTCGAATACACCAATGAGGAATATATAATCAAAATCCTTGGCAAGATCAGGCTCGATATCTCTGAAGTTACCAACGTGGATTGTGATGTTGTCATATTCCTTATTTCTGGTAGCGTTTATTTCGCTACGTCTTCTGGACAGATCAACAGCAGTTACGCTTTTGGCCTTCTGAGCGAGCATACCTGTGATAGCACCACAACCAGAACCTACTTCCAGCACCTTCTCCTTGCCAGTCATAGGAATCCATTCGACGATATTGCTGCGCTGCTCTGACAGATGATACAGAATTGGCCAGCTTGCACGCTTTTCAATTACCTTTGGATAGTCTTCCTTTTTGTACTTCTTGACTATATCCAGAATCTCGTTTTCTACAGCCCCATCACTGTATAAGTCAAGACCTGAATAGTGTTTGAAATTAAGTATTACATTTCCAATTCTTGATTCTTCCTGCACTTTATCTCACTCCCCGAAATTTATTATTCAACATGGCATACTGAATCCATGTCATAGTATCCAACAGTATTCTTGTCAGATACAACGGTTACATTCAGCGCATCGTACAGTCTGTGATAAACGGTAAAATCGTTATGCTCAAATCCTGTTACGCCAAATGACAGAAGATACTCGCCCCCTTGCAGCATCATCTTCTGTGTAAAGGTAACGTCCTTTTCATCGCCAGCCTTAACCGGGTCCAAAAAGGCTTTTTCTACCATTGAGTTAGTTCCTGTTATTTCTATTCCCAGAATGTTCTTGAAGGTAAATGCAAATATTGGAGCCTGAATATCCTTCATGAACTTAACATGCATGTGTATTGTGAACTCTGTTCCCTTAATAACAGCTGTTGTCTGAGTGTTCTTGTTATCTGTAATGTAAAAAGATGTAATCTCGGCACTACCATCACCATATTCCAGAAGGTCTGGATTCTGGGACTTATCAGTAACCTCTTCCTTCTTCTGTGAAGGCTCTGGACTACTCTTACCAGTGTCGTGATTTTTGATATCAATTTTTTCACCGATTCTCTTATCAGCAGCTTCCACATCCTTAGATGCTGCTTCTCTGATACTGTCATCATCCAGAAGTGAATGAAAATCATTCTTTGGAAGTGGATACTGACCTACGAGTACCTGCTTGTAGATATCAATCATCTTCTTAGGTGTACCCTCACCGAGCATTACGCCCTGGTTTAGGAGTATTGCTCTGTCACAATATTTACTGATACTGGACAGATCATGTGATACGAAGAGAATTGTCTTACCCTGTTTCTTAAATTCTTCAAACTTGTGATAGCACTTAGCCTGGAAGAAAACGTCACCAACAGATAAGGCTTCATCGACAATCAGAATCTCTGGGTCGATGTTAATAGCTACTGCAAATGCAAGTCGTACGAACATACCACTTGAATAAGTCTTGACCGGCTGATATACATATTCGCCTATATCAGCAAAATCAAGGATTGCAGCCATTCTTCTTTCAATCTCTTCTTCGGTAAATCCAATCATCATACCGTTTAGATAGATGTTATCAATACCGTTATATTCCATATTAAAACCAGCACCAAGTTCAAGTAGCGCTGAAATATGACCATTTACGTTCACTTCACCAGATGTAGGTGAGAGAACTCCTGTTATAATCTTCAGAATTGTTGACTTACCAGAACCATTAGTTCCGATAATACCGATTGTCTCGCCCTTTTTAATAGTCATATTGACATTGTTAAGTGCAAGATGCTCCTTGTAGAGCTTGTTCTTGCCCAGACCTAAAGCGTCTTTAAGACGATCAGAATTCTTGTCATATAATTTATACATTTTGGTCAGATTCTTGACCTCAATTGCGATATCTTCCTGCATGTTCTCTCCTAAATTACATTACATCTGCAAAATGCACCTTGGATCTCTTGAATATAAGTGAACCAATTACGAATAAAGCTACTGTAACAAGCCAGAAATATGTTGATGAATAGAAATGTTCCCAGAACCATGTATCACCATAAACAGCATTTCTAAAGCCTTCTACGATATAAGTTACAGGATTCAGCTTAATGATCCATTTAAGGTTGTCATTTTTGATCATAGTATTAATATCCCAGAGAATAGGTGTAGCCCACTGTCCGAGCTGAAGTGCAATGGCAATGATCTGTGTCAGATCTCTAAAGAATACAACTATTGAACAGGTTGTATAACTGATTGCCAGCACCAGTATGAACTCGCAGATAATATAATAAAAAATCTGGAGCGTATATATTGTAGGTGTATAGCCATAAAAAATAGCTACTACAAACATAACCAAAATGAAAAACGCGTGTATAAACAGCGCCGCCATAACCTTGATAAGTGGAAGGATACTGATCTTGAACAGTACCTTTTTTACCAGATAGTTATATTCAAGTAGTGATGTTGTACCATTCTGGAGCGCCTCAGTGAAATAGAACCATGGAACCAGACCAGATGTCAAAAACAGTACATATGGAACCTCTGAACCACCTCTTGCAACAGCAGTTGTCTCTGCATTAAAAATTATATCAAAAACGAACCAATACATAAGTACTGTTACTACAGGCTGAGCAAGCGCCCACACGATACCCATGTATGATCCGGCATATCTCTTCTTAAAGTCGTTAATAGAAAGTCTCTTAATAAGCTTTCTGTTCTGCCATAGCTCAACAGGCAGCACCATTATCTTTTCATAAAAAGCTGTTACTACAATACAGCTGACAGCAATTAGAAGACACGCACAGATTTTTTTGACAAGCTCTGTATGCGGATCTGCCAGCACATTAGTATGCAGTATTACAATAAGCGCTACTATAAAAGCAGCAGTATAAAATATCCCAAGTCCCTGTTGCTTAGTAAGATTACCAATACCTGGTAATTTATCGATATTCTTTTTTTTACTATTATTGGAATTATTATTCATAGATTCCCTTCAAAACCTGTTATACATTTGACCTCTTGGCTCCTGCATGAACTCTCATGCAGGAATGCCAGGCTGGTCACGCCTTTTATATAATATGAATTATTTGATTCCTCTTTCAGCCTTGTACTGACTAAGGCCGCCCCATTTAGGATCCTTCTCTGAGAAGATAAGCTCAACGCCTTCCTGTAATGGCCATTCAACGCCGATTTCAGGATCGTTCCATAATAAACCGCCTTCATCATCTGGATGATAGAAGTCTGTTACCTTGTAAGCAAATTCAGCATAATCTGATAATACAAGGAAACCATGAGCAAAGTTCTTAGGAATAAAGAACTGCTTCTTGTTTTCCTCTGAAAGTGTTACACCAAACCACTTACCGAAAGTCTTAGAACCTTCTCTTAAGTCAACTGCAACGTCAAATACTTCACCACGGATAACTCTTACAAGCTTGTCCTGTGGGAACTGCTTCTGGAAGTGAAGACCACGGATAACGCCTCTCTTACTAGCTGACTGGTTATCCTGTACGAATTCCATATCAATTCCTGCTGCAGCATAATCCTTTTTATTATAGCTTTCATAAAAATATCCTCTGGCATCACCAAAAACCTTTGGAGTGATTACCTTAAGACCTTCTATTTCACATGTTTCAACTGTAATCTGTCCCATTGTTTTCCTCTTTCCCGAAATATATATAATGACAAGGGTACAAAAGGCATAGATAGCCTGTATGCCTCGTCAACAAAATTTCAAATCTATAATACTCTTAGTTGACAGGTAGTTTACCTGGTTGTAGCGATCCGCTTCCACCTGAAGTTGTAACTGCACCCGAGGTGTTAGAAGCCGCAGTACTTGATGAACCTGCTGCCTCGCCCTCTCCCATTCTGGCTCCTTCACTCATTTCGCCCTGATTATCTCCTGCAGAACCTATAGCAGAATTATCACCTGCTGGAACTTCTGGAGATGCGCCATCCTTATCAGGAAGTGCCGGATAACCTTCTTCGTCGGCCATATTAGGATTGAAATACTCATCAACCGAATCGCCCTCAGAAGACACATCATTACCAGACACATCACCGCCTGCTGTAGTAATTACAACAGAAGGAATGCGCTCATTGGCGTCAAAAAATTCTTCGTCAAGAAGGAAGCCCTTGAGATTATCCCCAATCTGGTCTCCATAGACAGATGAACTGCCGTATGAAGGCGCAGTACTTTCAGTAGAAGCCTCAGAGCTACTATTCTTATTTGCAAAAAGACTATTAATTTTCTCTGAATTAGCGGCGTATACAACCAGTCCTATTAACGCGACCATGCTGACTATCGTCGCTATGGCAAGTCTAAAGACTTTAGAGTCCATTCGCTACCTCAACAAGATATTTTCCATAATTTGTCTTCATTAATGGCTCAGCAAGCTTAAGAAGCTGATCCTTGTTAATAAATCCTCGCTTGAATGCGATTTCTTCGATACATGAAACATATAATCCCTGTCTCTTCTGAATTGTAGAAACAAAGTTAGATGCCTCAAGAAGTGCATCATGGTTTCCTGTATCAAGCCATGCAAATCCACGGCCCATTGTCTCAACCTGAAGAGTTCCTCTGTTAAGGTACTCATTGTTGATACTTGTAATTTCTATTTCACCACGAGCTGATGGCTTAACATTAGCAGCGATATCTACTACATCGTTGTCATAGAAATACAGTCCTGGTACAGCATAGTTACTCTTTGGATGTTCTGGCTTCTCTTCGATAGAAATAGCCTTTCCATTCTCATCAAATTCAACTACGCCATATTCTCTAGGATCACGAACATAGTAACCAAAGATAGTAGCACCCTTTTCTCTCTCAGCAGCGCTCTTTAATACCTTGGAGAAACTCTGACCATAGAAAATATTGTCACCAAGAACGAGAGCAACACTGTCATTACCAATGAACTTAGCGCCGATGATAAAAGCATCTGCAAGTCCTCTAGGCTGCTCCTGAACAGCATATTCAAAATTCATACCGAGCTGTTCACCTGTTCCAAATAACTCCTGAAATACTGGCAGATCTCTTGGTGTAGAGATGATAAGTACCTCTCTGATACCAGCCAGCATAAGTGTTGATAATGGATAATAAATCATCGGCTTATCATACACTGGCATGATCTGCTTGGATATTGCTCTTGTAAGTGGATACAGTCTTGTGCCTGATCCTCCTGCTAAAATAATACCTTTCATTTCGATTCCTCTTTTCTTAATTGAACATAGCTAATGCATTTAAGCATACTACGTGAAATTATAGCATAAAATTGCAAATAGCACACTATTATAAACACAAAAACCGGCAACCAACCATCTGGATTAGTTGCCGGTTAATCTCTTATAATAAAATCTTTTTATTTACTACTGTATCAAAGCTTCTTAGAATACATATCCTCATAGTACTTCTGATAGTTACCACTTGTAACGTTCTGCATCCATTCCTGGTGCTCGAAATACCACTTAATAGTCTTGCGGATACCTTCCTTGAACATTGTCTCTGGCTCCCAGCCGATCTCTCCCTTGATCTTGTCTGGAGCGATAGCGTATCTTCTGTCATGGCCCTTACGATCTTCTACGTATGTGATGAGATCATATGTAAGGTGCTCTTTTCTAGGATCAGAGTCATCAAGCTCTTCTCTTAAGATATCTATAATTGTCTTAACGATTTCGATATTCTGCTTTTCATTATGTCCACCAACATTGTATGTCTCGAAGAGACGTCCCTCTTCCTGAACCATGTCTATAGCCTTAGCGTGATCTTCTACGAACAGCCAGTCACGAACGTTCTTACCATCACCGTATACTGGAAGCTTCTTGCCAGCAAGTGCATTGTTAATGATAAGTGGAATAAGCTTCTCTGGGAACTGGTAAGGTCCATAGTTATTAGAGCAGTTTGTTATATTTGCAGGGAACTTATATGTATCCATATAAGCCTTAACAAGCATGTCTGAACCAGCCTTACTAGCTGAATATGGGCTATGTGGCTGATATGGTGTTGTCTCATAGAAATATCCACCATCTTCTGGAAGTGATCCGTAAACTTCATCTGTTGAAACATGAAGGAACTTCTTGCCTTCCTTGAAGCTGCCATCTGGGAGCTCCCATGCCTTCTTGGCTGCATTAAGCATTGTAGCAGTGCCAAGTACATTTGTCTGAACGAAGATTTCTGGATTTACAATACTTCTGTCAACATGGCTCTCTGCTGCGAAATGAACAACTCTGTCGATGTCATTTTCTGCAAAGATCTTGTCAATCGCTTCTCTATCACAGATGTCAGCCTTAACAAAGCTGTAATTTGGATTGCTCTCAAGATCCTTGAGATTCTCAAGATTACCAGCATATGTAAGAACATCTACATTGATAATGCGAATCTGATCACCATACTTCTTGAACATATAGTGAATGTAATTAGATCCAATAAATCCTGCTCCACCTGTTACTAAATAAGTTCTCATTTTAATCTCCTCTTTTTAAATAAGGTTTTTGTTGTATTCTTTACTAATTCGGTATATGACCGCGTGTGAACATAGCTATCTATATATCGATTAATAACTTAAAT
>CAMJFD010000075.1 GCA_946404845.1 uncultured Butyrivibrio sp.
ATATAACGTGGATGTCCAAAAAGATATTCATATAAATGGAGATAAAAATAATATAAATCAGCTGGCATCACTCTTAATTGATAATGCTATGAAATATTCGGCTGAAAATGGGATCATTACAGTAAGGCTTACAGAAGAAAAGAATATTGTATTATTTGAAGTAGCAAATACTTGTGATTCAATGCCACAGGGTAACCTTGATAAACTCTTTGACAGATTCTACAGAGCAGATTCATCAAGAAGCAGAGATACTGGAGGCTATGGTATAGGCCTTTCTGTTGCAAGAGCGATATCAAATTCCCATGGGGGCAGAATAGAAGCTGTAAGAGATGGAGATAATCTCATCAGATTTGTAGTAACTATACCAAATAAAAAGAAAAAAGAGAGCTAATTAAAAAGGAAGTAAAAAAGCTTACCAGCAAATACTGGTAAGCTTTTTTATTTAATAGGAAATTGCTCTGCAAATTTCCTATTAAATAAAAAGCACTCCGTGCAGGATGCGCACCTCGCGGAAATGAATTTAATTGCTTCGCAATACCGCTCGGGCGCGAAGAGTCGCAAGCGACTCTTTATTTGGTGTTTTTACATGTACTACAGTAACCGTATATTTCAATTTGGTGTCCAGTTACTTCAAAACCATCAAGATTCTCTGTAGAGAGAAATGGTCGTATATTGGCAAGAGGACAACTCTTCATTGGAATTTTCTTATGACATTTAAGGCAAACTGCATAGTGTCTGTCTTTTCCACTATTTAATTCGTATACAGCAGTTTCTTCTGATACAAGAACTGATTTGGTGACAACACCTACTTTTTCAAATGCTAGTAATGATCTGTATACGGTGGAAAATGCGAAGCATTCTTTTGAACAGTTCTGGTTTAGTCTGTTATATATTTCAGCTGCAGACAGAGGAGTATTAGATTCTGACAAAATCTTATATATATTAACCCTCTGCTTGGTTTTTTTTACGCCATCTGGCCAGGCAATGTCTATATCTTCATTGTATGACCCTGGTCTCATTTTAAGTGCCATAATGAATTACCTCTTAAATTGCAATACCTAAAGCGTCAATTGCAAATCCGCAGATTACACCGATTATAAATAGTAATAATACAATGTTCAGATTCTCTTTTTTGTTAGAATTAACTCTAAATAATATTGCAAGACCAACGCCTGCGCCTACAAGAAGTCCTGACATCATACATCCAAGTGTAATAAGACCATCCAAATATAATTCAGTTATTATTACAGATGCAGCGCAGTTAGGAATAAGACCAATAAGACCAGCTACGATATGGCTTAGAACCGGACTTGTCTGCATAAATGCCTGTAAATTGTCTTCACCGATAATGGCAATTACAAAGTTACATATAAGAGTAAATATAAATATGAACATAAAGATATGTAATGTATGTACAAAAGCTGATTTAACAGTATTATAAATGACAGATTCGTGTGAATGATCATCATGACAATGACAGTGCTCATGTTCACATAATTCTTCTATTTTAAGGTCATCTACTGGTTTCTGATGATGAGCTATATGATATTTGTGTACTACTATATCAATAATGAAACCTGCTATTATACCTATAACTGCTTTCATACCAATAATCTTAAGCATCTGATCTACTGGCATATGTTCAGATATAAAGATTGGCAACATTTCATCTGAAGTGGAAAGGTATATAGCAATTAGCGTTCCTATAGTAATAACTCTTCCCGCATAGAAATTAGAAGCTGCTGCAGAAAAGCCACACTGCGGAAATGCACCAATGATACCACCAAAGAGAGGACCAAAGCGTTCAGATTTCTGAATTATATTAGAAGTATGTCCTTCTGTTTTGGTTTCTATATATTCCATTATAAGATAAGTAATAAACAAAAATGGGATTAGCTTGACAGAATCTAGAACAGCATCTTGAATTATTTCTAAAATATCCATTGTAAAACCTCATATTGAAGCGTGTGTTGCAAAGAGATTGTGACGCTTCAGCACAATATCAAAAACATTTTGTAACCTAATAAAAATATAAACACATTTTAAATGCAATTGCAAATCATTTGCATTTAAAAATTGCGTAAAAAAATTGCCAGTAATAAGCGGGTGATGGGAATCGAACCCACGTATCCAGCTTGGAAGGCTGGTGTTCTACCATTGAACTACACCCGCATGGGTACTGACAAGAACTTATTTTACCCAAGTAGGTCATTTCTGTCAAGTGCATTTTAGATATTATTCTAATTTCTTGCAGAAAATCTTCTAATATATTAAACTGTCTTATAAAAATGAATTATAAGGAAATATAATAAATGAAAAAAAGAATCTATTTATTAGTAATTGCTGCAATGACTACAGTAATGCTGGTTGGATGTAAGGCATCAGAAGAAAAGCTTGCAGAAGTTAATAATGAGATACAGGAAATAGAAGCATTAAAAACTCAGGCTGAAGAAGTATATGGCAATATAACAGATTCTTCTATGCGATCAGATCTCGATGCACTTAATTCAGAGGAAGAAGAAGCTGTATCTGCAGATTATAGCAAGAAGAGTGATAAAAAAATTGATGCAGAAGTATTACCATTACTTGAAGAGCTAAAAACAAGCTATACAGATATTCTTGGACAGTTAAATGAAGTCTATGAACAGGAAACAGAATTAAAAGAAGAAGCTCAAAGCTATGTTGATATTCAGGCATATATAGTAAATAATAGTGGTCTTGATATTACGAGCATAGTTATTAAGGATAATACCAAAGAGACAGAGAGTTCTAATATTATTGGAGAAAATGCTACACTCTCAGCCGGGCAGTCACTTATAGGAGCTGTACTTAATATCTATACTCCAAGTACAGACAGAGTACTTATAATAACAGATTCATCAAGTAATACATATAACTATGATATAAATGAGCTTCCAACAGAGGCAGAAGGAATTATAACAATTACAATTGGAAGTCCTTCTGATGGAGCAGTTACAATTAGTGAATAAGATAATAGAGGATAGCCTCATGGCAATAATACGCCATTTGACTATCCTCTTTTATTGGCTATTTTTATCTGAAACAAGGTTTGAACATATCAGCATGTACTTATGTACGAATCCAAAGATAAGTTTAGTTGAGATTATAGTATAAAGCAATATGCATATTTATACGCTGCATGTTGTGAAAAATGTGTGAACATAGGCGTTTCAAGGCTTTCCAAAAATATTTTTTAGGTTTAGTTAAGGTTCACATGAGATATAAATAAGGGAAAATTATAAAAGATTGATAAATAAGAAACTAAATAAATATTAAAAGTTTCTGAATATAAATAGGTGGGACCTTATTATTATGAAGGAGAAGCTATGAGTCTAAAGGAAAAGCTACAAAACCGCAGAGAAAAGCGTTTGGAGAAGCTGGAGCGTAAGGATGCGCAAAAGCGAGAGGACAGACAAAGCGGAATAAGTATCTGGGGTAAGATCAAACGCGCATGGTGCAACACCAATCTGAAGATAAGGATTACGGGTATAGTCCTTGTCCTGGTGCTTGTAATCGGAGGCGTCTATGGAAGTTATTACTATGTGAATAACATTAAAAATTCCCAAACAGGTGGTGACAGAGCCCAGGGTGAAATGGGTCAGATGGGCGGCAATACTATTACAGCGAGTGGTACAACTACTCTTGGTATGGTAGAAGAAACATTTGACGTTGATTCATTAGAAACGGAGCTCGAAATAGAAGAGGTATATCTTAATAATGGTGATGAAGTAGAAGAAGGAACACCTATTCTGAAGATTTCTGATGAAAGTCTTGAAGCAGCCAGAACTGAACTTGAACAGGCAGCTGAAGCTGCAGATTATGCATACAGACTTGGAGTTATAGAAACTGAGGAAACTAAGATAACTGCTAAGAGCACATATGATAGTGCACTTATAAATGCAAATTATGCAGGAACTGATTATAACACAACAGTTCAGGAGGCACTTGAAACTGTCCAGGATCTGGAAGATCAGGTAGAAGAAGCTCAGGAACTCGTTGATGAATATCAGGCAAGTGTAGATAACGATGCATACTATGAAGAATACGATATAGAGAATCTTAAAGATACACTAACTGCTAATTTTGACTTACTAATGCAGCTCTATGATGAATGGGACATCGGAGAGTACGAAAGCTATTATGGAAGTAGTGGTGGAAGTAGTGGTGGAAGTTCTGGAAGCAGTTCATCTTCTAGTGATGATGAATCATCAAACGAATTAGAAGAAAGTTCTGATGAAGATTCAGGAAGTAGTTCAAAGAGTTCTGGTTCAAAGGGATCATCTGGCGTAGCTGGAGGAGATTCTGAAGAAGGTGGATCTGAGGAAGAGTCAGAAGAAGAGTCATCAGATGAAGATACCTCCTCAAGTACATCAACAAGTAGCGCGTCTGGTAGCTCTTCAGGATCATCATCAGGATCTTCGACAATTAGTAATAGTATTTATTCTGTTTGGAATGCTTTTTCGGATGAAGTAGATGAAGAATCAGAAGAATATGAATCAGCACTTGAAGATTATGAAGATGCAGTTCGTAAGGCAAGTACTAATCTCACTAAGGCAAAAGCTAATCTGGCAAAGCTTCAGGCACAGCTTACAGAAGCTCAGGTTGAATATGATAGTACTGTTGCAACAGCACAGTCTACTCAGGAAGAAACTATAGCTCAGAGTGAGATTGCTGAGGATACATATAACACAGCAATCCAAAAGGCAGATGAAGAACTTGAAACTCTTCTGGATGCCAAAGAGGATGCAGATGATAACCTTGCAGCATTTGAGGAAGCAATAAGCGATGGCTATATGTATACTTCTACAGCTGGAACTATCATGATGGTTCAGGTGCAGGAAGGTGGTACATTAACAGCAGATAGCACAGTAATTGCATATACAGATGCTTCTACAATATCTGTTTCTGCATCAGTTGATCAGGAAGATATATCACAGCTGGTTGTAGGTCAGAGTGCAAGTGTTGTAATTGATGAATATGGAACATTTGATGGTATTATTACAGCTATTAATCCTGTAACTCAGTCTAGTAGCAGATCATCTGTAACATTTACAGTAACAGTTGAACTTCAGGGAGATGTAAGTGAGCTGTCACAGAATCTGTCAGCTACAGTATATTTTGATGTTGACAGCACTGCAGATACAGCAAGTGAATCTGAGAGCAGCTCAGATGATGCAGCTGTAGCAAGTAGCAGTGAAGAATTAACAGATGATGCAAATACAGCTGACAGCACAGAAAGTGCAGAAATAACAGAAGATGCACAGGAATCTGCAGCTACAGATACATCAGAAGATGCAGCAAATGAAGAGACTACAGGAGAATAAGTATGGGAAAGTTAAAAAGGAAATTAAAGAATAAAAAGTTCTTAGTTAAATTTCTCCTTATATGTGTGCTTGTAGTAGCTATACTGGCACTTGCAATATACACATTATGGATAAAGCCTATGCTAAGTACAGATAAATATGTATATAAAGAAGCTACTGTAGAAAAAGGTGATCTCGTACTAGGAATCCAGGAGAGCGGAAGTGTAACAATGGCAGAGTCGGAGCTCGATTATTCTCTGGAAATAGAAACAGATGATGATGACGACGATGATGATGACGACGACGATGATGACGATGACGATGAGACATCCAAATATCTTGAAATTGAAGAAGTCTATGTTGCTCAAGGTCAGAGAATAAGTGTTGGAGATAAGCTCTTTAAATTAACAGATGACAGTGTTTCTTCTGTTAAGAGAATACTTGAATCAAACCAGTCAGAAGCAGAGATTACACTCGCTGAAGCTAAGGAAGAATATAACATAGGTGTCCTTGAAGCTGAGAATACCAAAACAGAAACAGATACAACAGCTGCAAATGCATCAGCATTATATAATGCAACTATTTCTGAACTTCAGGCAGAAATTGATGGTTATACAGGTGATATTGAATCTCTTACAGCAGAAATAGAAGATCTCCAGGAGGAAGCTACAGACGAGGATCTTCTTGAAGAACTCGAAGAAGCAAGGCTTGAACTTGTAGCTGCTCAGAACATATTTGATGAAACAGAAATGGAGAGTTATGGTGCGTATACCGCTAACCTCTCATCTCTTGAATCGGCACAGTCAGCATATGACAAGATCAAAGACAGCATTGATGAAATGTATGAACAGATAGAAGAAGATCAAAAGCAGATAGAAGAAGACCAGACAGCGCTAGCAGAAGCTCAGGCGGCTCTTGCTGTCAAGCAGCAGGAAGCTCAGGGAACATATGATTCTTCGGTTCTTAGCGGATCAATGTCATCGGATGTTTATTCATATTCAGTAAGCGCTTTAGAAGAAACACTTACAGAAGCTCAGACAGCTCTTGATGAAGCAAATGATGCACTAGATGAATTCAACAGTTTTGTAGGAGATGATGGAATAATCTATGCAGATGGTGCGGGTATTATAACAGCTGTAAGCTATGAAGCAGGAGATGAACTTGTTGATACCGGAGCAATGCTGACATATACAGAAGAAGATGCATTTACTGTATCTATTGATATTTCAGAAGAAGATATCTCATCTGTAACAGTTGGAGATTCAGTAGATATTTCTTTCTCAGCATATGAAGGAACAGACAATGAGAATTATGAGGGTACTGTAACAGCAATTACTACTACAGCTTCAGATAATCATGAATCAACTGTAAGTTATGAAGTAACTATAGATATACTTGGTGATACAACTCCACTATATGGAGGAATGACAGCAGATGTAACCTTCGTTACAGATTCTGTACAGGATGTACTATATATCTCTGAACAGGCTGTTGTAAGTCAGGATGATGGAGATTATGTATATCAGTTATCTGGCGGAGAGTATGTACTTGTACCTGTTGAACTTGGATTTTCTAATGGATCAGAAGTTGAAGTTACAAGCGGACTTGAAGAGGGTGACACAATTTATATAGCTAGTAAGGTAAGCTCAGACGAATCAGCACTTATGGATGAATCGGCTGTTAGTAGCGAAGAGTCTTCTGGAACGGAAACAGATAGTCAGGATGAAAACAGCGGATTTGGTAATATGCAAGGCGGAGATATGCCATCAGGAGGTGGCGGAATGCCATCTGGTGGTGGAGGAATGCCTTAATTTATGGAGAGATACTTAAAATTAGATTCTAATAAAGGAGCGGAACCGTGAAAAAGGGCATTTTTAAAACCAAATTAGACAAGCTAAAACAATGGACTGTGTCTAATAAAAAACAGGCTGGTATTGTATATAGTTTAATAGCCATAGCACTTGTAATAGTGATACTGGTTGTAGTTATATCCGGTAAAAGTTCTCAGACAGATACTGTTTATAAAGAAGAAACTGTATCATATGGGGAACTTACAGTAGGTATTACAGAATCTGGAAGCATAGAAATAGGCACATCTACTCAGACAATGGATGTAGATATAAGTGCATATTCAGGAAGCGACGAATTCTCATGGAACAGCATGGGAGGAGGCGGAATGGGCGGTGGTAATAACACCGACTCAACAAGCTCTTCGGATTCTGATGATGATAGCAGAATATTAGAAGTAGAAAGTGTATATGTAACTGTTGGTCAGGAGATTGCTGAAGGTGATGCAATTGCCAAGTTATCTGAAGACAGTGTTACCAGCATTAGAGCTGAACTGGAAGCCGATGTTGTAGATGCACAAAATACATATGATCAGACAGTTGCTGAGCAGGCACTTACTGATCAGAGCGCAGAATCTACTTATTCACTTAATTCACTTTATGGTGATTATGCTCAGAGCGAATATGATGCAACTGTCCAGAGTCTTCAGGATGCAGTAGATGATGCTCAGGAAGATCTTGATGAGGAAAATGAAAATCTTGCTGAGCTGCAAGAAGAGCTGACAGAAGATCAGACTAATCTTCCTACATACAAAAAGATTCTTGAAGAAGCAGAATATTCTATTTCCACTATTGATCAGGCAACTGAAATGTATGGATGGATAACTGCAGAAAATAACAGAGAAGACGCAGAAAGCCTTGTAGAAAACACAGAAGATGAAATAGAAGAATTACAGGAAGAAATAGAAGAGTCACAGACTAAAATCACAGATCTCGAACTTGCACTTGAATCTGCCAAGAAAGCTTATGAGCTTGGTGTAGTAGAAGCCCAGGCAACATACGAAACTAAGATGTTATATTACACAAATGCAGATGAGTACAAGAATGTTACAGAACTTCAGAGTGCACTTTCTGTAGAGCAGGCACTGGATGACCTTGAAGAAGCACAGAAAAAGCTTGATGATTTTGATTCATATATTGTAAATAATGAGATTATTTCAGCTTATAACGGTGTAATTGCTTCTGTATCTATTGCTGCAGGAGATGAACTGTATTCTGAAAGTGAGATCATGACAGTAAATGATTATGATGATGTAACAGTAACTGTTGATGTTGATGAAGATGATATCGATTCAGCAGAGATAGGAGCAGCAGCCAATGTTTATGTAGAAGCCTTCCCAGATACTATATTTGAAGCAACAGTAACTGATGTAGGCGATGCTACATATGATAGTAGTTCAGCAACAACTTATTATGAGATAACTGTAACCCTTACAGGAGATATGTCAGAGTTATATAGCGGCATGACAGCTGAAGTTACATTTATAACAGACGAAAGTGAAAATGTACTTTATATATCTAATAGAGCAGTAACAAGAGAAAATGGCAAATCTTATGTCAAAGTCAAAGATGATAACGGAAATATTTCTACAAAAGAGATTACAACAGGATTCTCAGATGGTAGCGATGTAGAAGTAATCGAAGGACTTGAAGAGGGAGATATTGTAATAATAGAAAGTACTGTAAGCGGTTCATAAGACCGCTTACGGAAAGGGGTATACAGTGAAGATCTCAGAAATATTCAAGCTGGTGTGGCTGAATCTGTCACAGAACAAATCAAAAGTATTGCTCACCAGTTTTGGTATCGTAGTTGGAGCGGCTACTATTATGCTGGTAATTGCTATTGGTACTGGCGGTAGAGAAGAAGTAGCTGAGCAGTTCAAGAATCTAAATGCAGGTGCAATCGATATTTCCTACGATTCATCATCATCCAGCTCTGACCAGATGGGTGGTGGCTTCGGCGGAGGAAGCGGCGGAATGCCATCAGGAGGTGGCGGAGGCGGCTTCGGCGGAGGAATGGGAGGCGGAATGGGCGGTTCCGGAATGTCTGGAAGCAGCGTCACTCTCGATTCTGAAGATATGGAAGACTTATTAACCTTCGTTCCAGGAATATCAGATGCCACAATGTCGTATTCTACAAATGCAGATGTTGATGGTGGAGAACTTGATGAAAGCGAAACCTATACAATAGCAGGAGTTAAATACAATTATGCTACATTATCTAATCTTGAAATGTTAATTGGAGATTTTTTTGATGAGGATGATGATACATATAAGAATAAGTATTGTGTTATAGGATATAACGTTGCTAAAGAAGTATTTGGTAGTGCATATAATGCGTATGATGGAACACTATATATTGATGACAGACCTTATGTCGTAATAGGTGTTATAGAAGAAATTGGTACTGTTGCATCTGGTATCAGCCCAGATGATGCGATTTTTGTACCATATGAAACTGGTATTAAGTATCTGACAGGTACAAGTATTAGTCCAACTATTACAGTAATAGCAGAAGATACTGATAACGTTGACAGTATTAAGACATACATAGAATCAGTACTTTCAGAAAGTTATCCTAATGCAGAATTCACAATATCTGATGCAGGTACCAAGATGGAAGCAGCTAATCAGTCTAATAAGACTCTTACTCTTCTGCTCATAGCGATGGCGGCAATTGTATTCGTTGTTGGTGGTATTGGTATTATGAATGTATTGTTCGTATCTGTAAAAGAAAGAACAAACGAAATCGGTATTTTAAAGGCTATAGGTTGTAGTCAGAGAGACATTCTTCTGGAATTCCTGTTGGAAGCAAGTACTATGAGTCTTATTGGTTCGGTTATAGGTATTATTTGTGCACTTGGTGTTACCCCAATCCTGGAGAGTTTTGATATGAGAGTATCGCTATCATTATTTGGAGCAGTAATATCACTTGTGTTTGGTGTATTTACAGGAACTATATTTGGATTCTACCCGGCATATAAGGCATCTATACTGATACCTATTGTGGCACTGAATCAGGAATAAAAGAGCAGGCTCAGCAGAGGCTTCGCCAGCTCTAAGAGAATAAGGATAAATCCTTATTCTCTGCAGTTTAAGAGCAGGCTCGGTATAGACCTCGCAAGCAATAGCAGACTCGGTATGGACCGAGTCTGCTATAAGAGAATGAGGTAAACCTCATTCTCTGTGAGGGAAGAGCAGACTCAGCAAGAGGGCTCGGATTATGTTTTGGTAGATGTTTAGTAAGGGGAAGGTGTATGGACGACCAGGAAAAAAAGAAGAAAAAACGTGTGATGTCAGAAGAGAAGAAGGCAATGCTTACGGAAGATGCGGCGCTTGGTGAAATTGCTTCTGATGAGATATTTGAAAGAGATCCAGAACTTGCAAAAGAACTGGCAGAAGACAGAAAAATACAGGAACGTGCTCTTGAATATAAAAAGAAACAGGAAGAAAGAGCAAAGAAAAGAAAAAAGAGAATAATTATAATCCTTATAGTCATTGTAATAATTGCCATAGCATCTTTTGCTGGATATAAGATTTATAAAGCGAAAAAGGATGCTGAAAATTCTGAGGCTATAGTTCAGGTAACAGAAGATCAGGAGCTTGTCTACGCTGAAATTACAAAGATTGCTGGTAATAATATTACAGTTACATTATTGGAAGAGCAGGATTCTGCAACTGCAGCAGGTTCCGATGGGGCAGAAAGCAGTGCTCCTCAGATGGAAGAAGCAGAAGATACTGCTTCTGAAGAATCATCTGAAGATGCGGCAATTGCAGAAGCTTTTTCAGACGAAGGTTCATCCGAATCCGGAGAAGCAGGTTCTAATGATTCACAGAAGTCTGGAAAAGGCGGTATGGGAGGACCTCAGAGCGGAGAAGCTCCATCAGGTGATATGCCATCAGGAGATGCTCCTTCAGGAGAAATGCCTTCTGGTGGAAATGATATGGCATCTGGTGGACAAATGCCTTCTGCAGAGAGTGGGGAATCCACAAATGTTGTAACCTATGTGGAAACAGAGACAGGTGTAGAGTACCAGATACCTGTTGGAACTTCAGTTATAACCAAGTTAGGCACAAGTGCAACGTTTTCTAGTCTTTCAACAGGAGATGTCATTGCGATTGCGCTTGAAAAAGGCACAGACATAATAGATAAAGTGTGGATAATTCAATAACAAAAACCAAAAATGTGGATAAGAAAAAATCATGTAGAAATACTTAATCTTATCCACAATGTGGATAAATAAAGGAATCTTGAATTATGATGATAAAAATGGTCAATATCTGCAAGGGCTTCCAGGTGGGTGAAGACAGCGTGCAGATATTAAAGAATATAAATTTTAATGTTGATGAAGGTGAATTTGTAGCCATACTTGGTCCTTCCGGATCAGGTAAAACGACGCTTATGAATATCATAGGATGTATGGACGTTGCAGGATCTGGTGAATATTATCTTGATGGTCAGGCAATACATACAATGGAAGAACAGGATCTTGGAGACATCCGAAATAAAGAAATCGGATTTATCTTCCAGAACTATCAGCTGATTCCTACTTATAATATTCTGCAGAACATTATAATGCCTCTTATAGTAAGGGGAATGAGTACTGCAGAAGCAGAAGATAAATGTATGGAGACAATTAAATTACTTGGAATTGATCACAGACTTCGTCATAAACCTTCCGAGTTATCAGGTGGTCAGAAACAGAGAGTATCTATAGCAAGAGCACTTGTTGGTGAACCAGCTATTTTGCTCGCAGATGAGCCAACCGGTGCGCTAGACAGATCAAGCGGTCAGGATGTTCTTAAACTATTTAAACAGTTAAATGAAATGGGACATACAATTGTTATGATCACTCATGATCTAAACGTTGCCAAGAACGCTTCCAGAATTGTTCATATTATTGATGGACAGTTATCGGAAGACTAATTATTGGTACTATATAGTTATCTTTTAGATACTATTTTAGTATATAGTGTTATATGGAAATTACGGCAAAGACCGCAGGGTTATCTCTGCGGTCTTTTGCTGCCCCGTGCAGTTCTAATCTTATTATTACCTTAATTTTAAGCGTTTTTATGAAAGGGCAGCATCTTATTAGTGTATAATATTAGTGCTTTGGGTAAATGGGGTTATATATGAGAAATAATAAAAGAAGAGGCCATTATAATAGAAGAAAAAGGCATAGCAAAAAGTATTATTTTAAAAAGTTTATCAGAAATACTCTGGTGACTTTTATGGTTATGCTTACCTTTTTTGTCGGGGTAAGTCTTGTTCTGATACTTGCTTCTAAGATAAAGGATAAAGAGAATAATGGAATAGAAATCTATACGGCAGATACTGACTATGACAAAGCACTGGATGATGTAGATATAATTACTGATTACAGGATGTCTGGTAAGGAGTATGTCGTTCTTGATGCAGGACATGGCGGCAAGGACACTGGAGCTATAGTTGATGATATATATGAAAAAGATATCAATCTTCCGGTGACTTTGTATCTAAGAGATATCCTGGTTGAAAACGGAGTAAGTGTTATACTTACAAGATCTACAGATACATTTATAGAATTAGAAGAAAGGGCACAGATTGCAAATGATGCTGAAGCTACGATGTTTGTCAGTATCCATTGCAATTATTATGAGGATGATTCTGATATAAGTGGTCTGGAATGCTATTATTATCCGGATGATGTGGATAGTTTGTGTTTTGCTACAGATATTCTGGATATTGTTAATAGTAATGGTGTTACTATAGGCAGAAAAACAGTAGCAGAAGATCTGTCAGTCCTTAGAAACACTAATATGCGTGCCGTTTTAATTGAACTTGGATATATGTCTAACAGTACTAATCTAAAACAGTTACAAGATGAGGATTTTCAGATTGAACTGGCTTATGAAATAGCTGAAGGAATCATAAATAATTTAACGGAAAACGATGATTAATAAATATTTAATTTTTATAATCAAAAAATGAGAAAAAGGCTTTAAATATAGCCTTTGCAACAAGCATAAATACATGATATTATAATACGAAACATAAAAGTTGTATTGTGTTCTTAGGGGAGCGGTGTTATGATGTATTCCTAGTGGAAAAGTAGGAATATAGGAGATAACATCGCCTATTGTAGTATATAAAAGACATATAAATATATAGAAAGGAATTCAAATATGTCAGAACAGTCTTTATTGCAGATCAAAGATCTTTCAGCTTCTATAGAAGAAAAACAGATTCTGCGTGGAATAAATTTAAATATTGGTGCTGGTGAGACCCATGTACTTATGGGACCAAACGGTGCTGGTAAGTCAACACTTGGCTACACAATTATGGGTAATCCAAGATATCAGGTAACTGGTGGAAATATTATTTTTGACGGACAGGATATCACAGAACTGTCTACAGACAAGAGAGCTAAGGCTGGAATGTTCTTATCTTTCCAGAATCCTCTTGAAGTACCTGGTATTTCTCTTGGAAGTTTTATCAGAAATGCATACCATGAGCAGACAGGTGCGCCTGTTAAGCTCCTTCAGTTCAAGAAGTCCCTTGCAAATGCAATGGAAGTTCTGTCAATGGACAGTGAATATGCTGACAGAGATCTGAACGTTGGTTTTTCTGGTGGAGAAAAAAAGAAAGCTGAGATATTACAGCTTCTAATGCTCAAGCCTAAGCTTGCTATTCTTGATGAGACAGATTCAGGTCTTGATGTAGATGCTGTAAGAACAGTTTCTAAGGGTATAGAAGAATATCAGAAGAATCAGGATGGAGCACTTATTATTATTACACATAGTACTAAGATTCTTGAATCTCTCCATGTTGATTATACACACGTACTTGTTAATGGAACTATTGTAAAAACTGGAGACAGCTCACTTGTTGATGAGATTAACGAGAACGGATTTGAGCAGTTTCTTCAGTAATTTACCAGTTCATGAGAAAAGGTAAGGTTAGATATGAGTGATGAGAATAAGAATGCTGTAGTTGATGTAGACCGCAGTGTTTATGATATAAAAGATATCGAGACTGATGCTGAATTCTATAGAGAAAAAGATGGATTTACAAGAGATATTGTAGAACGTCTTTCTGAAGAAAAGGATGATCCAAAATGGATGAGAGATTTAAGATTCAGAAGTCTTGAGTTATTTGATAAATTTGAAAATCCAGATTGGGGTCCAACAGTAGATGATCTTGATCTTAACAGAATTTCTTCATATGTAAGACATAAATCAGATATGAAGAGCAGCTGGGAAGATGTTCCAGAAGATATTAAGAATACATTTGAAAGACTTGGAATACCAGAAGCAGAGCGTAAATCTCTTGCAGGTGTAGG
>CAMJFD010000076.1 GCA_946404845.1 uncultured Butyrivibrio sp.
TATTAAGCACATCGCCTATCTGCTTACTAAGCAAGAGGAATGTGCATGCACCCCAGTTATCGAGAACCAGTTCGTCAAATGTAGTTGATGGTATATTCCAGTTACAGTCAGACATAGAGCCAAGTGTTACCATATTATACAAAATAGGTCTTGCTCCAGAACCTTCAACTGGCCATACATCTCTCAAATAGTAATTAAGTGCATTAATATGCTCCATATTCTGTTTGAGCGGACTATGTATTTCATTGTATGTTCCATCTTCAAAATACTGATACCATCTATCATCTGACCAGTTATTGATTTTAAAGCTGCCGGATCTGTTCTTGGCTTCAATAACGAATATAATTCTTCCAACAATAATCAGGGCATCTATTTCCTGAAATGAACCATTAGGTTCCGGAATTATAAGATTGTAGAATACATGGAACGAAAGGCCAGGCATTGCTCGTTTGAGTTTTTGAACTTCAACGTTTATAAGATATTCACCCATACGACCTTTATCAGAGACTACATATTCAAATGGATATTTATTAAGTCTGTAATATTCAGATCTATAATAATCAATTACATATTTATTGGCACTTCCAGAACTAGACTGGATAGTAGATGCAAGAGCACCTCCCAAAAGTCCATATCTGGAAATATTATTAAGTCCATTAGACATCAGATTTCTGCCAATAATAGGCTCATTACAATACCTGCAGTTAATATCCCCATATAGTGCTGCACGATTTCTGTCTACATAATTACCACATTTTATGCAGTAATATCCAGACATATTTGATATCTTAGCTATACTGGATTTGGCAAGCATATTGGCTCTGTTCCAATCCTCCTGCGCCAGGTTAGGTGCCTTCTTGCCAGGCTTCAAATTACCACAATGAGGGCAGAAATTTCCGCCCTCATTGTCAATAGGATTACCACAAAATTTACAATACATAGTCAATCCCTGCTTAATTCAAAATTCTAATATTACCAACAAGTGGAACAGGATTCATCTGGCTATTACTAGCACCTATAATACCAATGAACATACATACTATTCCAAATATACCTACTATCCATCCAATAAATGGTATTACAAACGCTGTTAGGAAAATATTAACCCAAAGAGCCTGATTAACATGGAACTTAACAAAATCATGATTCTTGAAATTGCTGCACATTGTTACTATAAATCCAATCCATGAAATATAGCTGATAATTGAATAGAATTTATAATCTGTTTCAGAAACTTGTCCCTGATTGAACTGATTCTGATTATTATATGGATTCTGCTGATATCCAGATTGCATCTGCTGATTAGGCTGCTGGAATCCTTGAAATGCCTGGCCCTGCTGGTATCCCTGAGCCTGTTGCTGATAATTCTTAGCTTGCTCCTGATATCCCTGAGTCTGTTGCTGATACCCCTGATTATTCTGGTTAAAATTCTGTTGTGTATTATTCCCCACATTTCTTGCTACCTGCTTACCACATGCAGGACAAAATAACGCATTATCTTCTATCTGATTACCACAATGTTCACAAAACATTTTATTCCTCCTTTAAATGCGTACTATATATTAATGTGTTCATTCTAACATAATGATATTGCCTTATCAATTGCATAATTACTGATAAAATACACTTATTTATGCGTTTTTGAAGTCTGAAGTTAATCTTTCTATTTGTTTTAATAGCACAAAAGATGCAGATTGTTGCAATTAACAATCTGCATCTTAAAAATCACTTATTCAGTAATAAAACCGGATTATTCAGCATCCTCTGTCTTTTTCTTTCTAGTTGTCTTCTTTGGAGCTTCTTCAGATTCTGCATCATCAGCCTTCTTTGTTGTCTTCTTAGCTGTTGTCTTTCTTGTTGTCTTCTTTGGAGCTTCTTCAGCTTCTGCATCATCAGCCTTCTTTGTTGTCTTCTTAGCAGCAACTTCCTTAGCATTCTCTACAAGGAATTCAGCAGCCTTCTGAACAGCGAGGTCATCGCGCATCTGCTTCTGTTCCTTCTCGCCAACGATTTCCTTAACCTTGTCAAGTTCCATCTTGTACTGATCAGCCATCTTCTGAAGTTCAGCATTAACTTCTTCATCAGATACTTCAATCTTCTCAGCAGCTACGATAGCTTCAAGAACAAGTCTAGACTTAATTCTGTCTTCAGCCTGTGGCTTAACCTGCTCAAGCATCTTCTCAACTGAGCTTCCTGAATACTTAAGGTACTGATCAAGAGCAAGGCCCTGATACTGAAGTCTCTGAGCAAACTCATTAACGATCTGTCTCTGCTGAGTCTCAACCATAGCTTCTGGAAGTTCCATTTCTGAATCTTCGATAACAGCCTTAAGAGCAGCTTCTTCCTTCTGAGCCTTAGCTTCAGCTTCCTTCTTCTCTTCAAGCTTCTTCTTAACGTCAGCCTTATATTCCTTAACTGTCTCAAATTCTGAGTGATCACTTGCATACTCATCATCAAGTTCTGGAAGTTCCTTCTCCTGAATTGAGTTAACTGTGCACTTAAATACAGCAGCCTTACCAGCAAGTTCTGGAGCCTGATAATCTTCTGGGAATGTTACGTTAACTTCAACTTCCTTACCGATTTCAGCACCAACAAGCTGATCTTCGAAACCAGGAATGAAAGCGCCTGAACCAATTGTAAGAGGATAATCTTCTCCTCTTCCACCCTGGAATGCTTCTCCATCAACGAATCCTTCGAAGTTAAGAGAAATCATATCTCCTGACTTAACAGCTCTGTCTGTAACTTCAACAGTTCTAGCATTTCTGCCTCTCTCTGCATCGATTTCAGCATTAACTTCAGCAGCTGTAACCTTTGTATCAATCTTATCTACTTCAACGCCCTTGTACTTACCAAGCTTAACTGGTGGCTTAAGAGCAACTTCAGCTGTGAAGATGAAGTTCTTACCAGCTTCAAGCTGTGTTACGTCGATCTTAGGATTTGAAACGATTTCCTCACCGCACTCTTCTGCAGCCTTTGGATACTCGTTGTTAATTACTTCATTAGCAGCATCTTCAAGGAATACTCCCTTGCCATACATCTGCTCGATAAGCTTACGAGGAGCTTTACCCTTACGGAAGCCAGGAATAGAGATCTTATTCTTATTCTTCTCGTATGCTTTCTGGATTGCTTTCTCAAGTTCTTCTGCTGCAACCTCAATTGTCAGTTTAGCCATGCTCTTCTCGAGCTTTTCTACCTGTACACTCATTTTTTTCTAAATCCTCCTAGAATGTAGTGCAAATTGACTTTGTCAACTTGCGTAGCAGGCTAAATCGCTAGTTTTTGCTTATGTATGCCTGCTTAATTTCATAAACGTCCAAATATATTTAAACCGTATACGGACACAATCATTTTCAGATTATAGCATATGTAATAAAAAAACGCCACAAAAATTTATCACATGTAGTTGATACCCACATGTGATAATAATTTAGTCGAATTTTTTTCTGCTCATCTGTGCATTACTATATGATCTGTCATCCGTTACGTCCTGTTCGAACCAGTCTGCCATCTTGTATACACTGGCAGCTTCATCCGTTGGAAACTCAACTTCTGCAACAATAAGACCATCAAACGGCTTATCAAATACATCAAGTTCTATCTTCATCTCCATGGATTCTATCTGATTCTTCATCTCAGGATGCGCATTCAGATAATCACTTGAATATGCATCTTGATTTAATGGAATCAAATATCTCTTTTTCCTGATAACATTTCCATCAGCCTTTTGAACCATGTGCTCATATGACTCTTTATCAAGAACAAGATTGTACTCCTCATGGGAAACAATCCCTTTGCCCTTATAAGTCATATAATATGTATCATCCTGACGTCTTACTCTAATTGCAGGCGATACATTCAGATATCCCTGTTCAATCTGATGATAAGAATACTCATCAAGATTATCAGGCAGCTTTTTTACTGTAAACTTTCTCTCTATTTCTACGCCCATATTACAACCTTACTGTCTGTAAACAATGCTGGCAGCCATCTTGTCTGCAGCTTCTGTTCCCTGGAATCTCTCAACGATTTTAAGTGCAAATGGAATAGCTGTTCCCATTCCTCTGCTTGTAAGAACGTGGTTACTAACTGCTGTTTCTGTCTTAACTACATTAGCACCAAGGAGCTGATCTTCACATCCTGGATAAGCACATGCATCTCTGCCTTCTAATAATCCCATTCTACCAAACACACCTGGTGCAGCGCAGATGGCGCTTATGAATCTGCCATTGTCATAGAACTCCTGAATCTTGTCCTTAAGAGGCTTATATGCATCAAGATTAGTTGTTCCTGGCATTCCACCTGGAAGGATAATCATGTCTATATCATCAAAATTAACCTCATCAAATGTCTTGTCGACAGTAACCTGAATCTTGTGTGATCCGCATACCTGAAGGCTGTCTGTGATAGATACCATACTGATTTCTATTCCAGCTCTTCTTAATATATCTACTACTGTAAGTGCTTCAATTTCTTCAAAACCTTCTGCAATAAAAATTGCTGTCTTATCTGTGTTTGCCATCCTTATGCCCTCCAACTGTTCTATCCTTATGGATAAAATAACTGTTAACTGTTCTTAGCAGACTTCTTCTTTTTCTTTGGTGCTGTAGATTCAGCCTCTACAAGTTCACCTGGAAAATAAATATGCTGATGTCCGCTCTCGCCATCTATTATATCAAATAATATTTTAACAGTTTCTCTGGAAATTTCATCAAGTGGCTGCTTAATTGTTGTAATTCTAGGGCTGTAATAATTAGACATATTAAGTCCGTCAAATCCTGCAACGCTTATATCCTCTGGAATCTTGTAGCCTGCATCGATAATAGCCCTGCAGGCACCAAAAGCAAGCATGTCAGAAACACAGTACAGAGCTGTGAACTTTACCCCTGATTCAAGAAGCGCTTTGGCTGTCTTGTATCCATTTTCAAGGGAGTAATGGTCCATATCCTTATCAACATATCTGATAAGGTCCTCATCGGCTTCTATATTATGTGCTGCAAGAGCATCCTCATAACCCTGAAGTCTGAGCTGTCCTACTGACATTTTTTCTGATCCTTCAGTCATAATCGCTATCTTCTTATGACCAAGACTTATTAGATATTCTACCATCTTGGAACTCTCAAGCTTATCATCTACAGCTATTGTGGAATACTCAGCCTTACTGATTTTACTTGATACAGGTGATCCAATAGTAGAAAAAATAAGTGGTACATTAAGCGCTTTTAACTTCTCTGAAGAATGTCTGTATCCACCGCCAAGAAAAATAATTCCTCTTAGACGCTTTTCTTTTTCAAGCTGAAGTGCAACATCTATCTCGTCTTCGTATGCTTCTACATGTCTAAGTACAAGTGCATACTTCTTTTTTTCCATCTCCTGCTCAATGACTTCTATCATAGGTGAAAAAAATGGATTTGTTATACCCTTAATAAGGACAGCTATGCACTTGGCATCTGTCCTTTTAAGATTTCTGGCACTATTATTAGGAACGTAGCCTGTCTCTTTAATAACCTCCATGATACGCTTCTTGGTCTCAGGATTAATATCAGCGTGGTTATTAAGAGCTCTGGATACAGTACTTACGGCAACTCCGCATTTTTTTGCAATTTCAACAATTGTAATTTCAGACATTATTCACCCTTCATTATCTACCATAGGTCTTAGTCATCTCACAAATATCTGCTGCAAGTTTTTCTGTCAGAACGCCTTTTTTCATTCTCCATTTCCAGTTATTACCAAGTGTTGACGGAATGTTAATTCTAGCTTCTGTACCAAGATCAAGATAATCCTGAATAGGAATAATTGCAGTGTCCGAAACACTTTCCATAGCAAGTCTGATAAAATCCCATGTAGCATTCTTGGATGACTTAATATTAGTATATTTTTTGGCAAAAGCCTTATCTTTTCTAGGAATTGTATTATACCAGCCTCTAGTTGTCTCATTATCATGAGTACCAGTATATACAATGCTGTTCTTGATATAGTTATGTGGAAGGTAGTCGCTCTCTTCTCTTGAATCAAAAGCGAACTGCAGAACCTTCATTCCTGGATATCCTGTTTTCTTAACAAGAGCTATAACTGATGGTGTGAGGAATCCAAGATCTTCTGCAATGATTCTGAGTTTGCCAAGTTCATCTCTAACTGTCTTGAACAGGTCGTAGCCTGGTCCCTTCTCCCACTTACCAAATTCAGCTGTTGGATCTCCATAAGGAATTGAATAGTACTCATCAAAGCCTCTGAAGTGATCGATACGAATTACATCATATAGCTTATAACAACCTGCAATTCTTCTAATCCACCACTTGAAGCCTGTCTTCTTGTGATAATCCCATCTATAAAGAGGATTTCCCCATAACTGACCTGTTGCACTAAATGCATCTGGTGGGCATCCAGCAACTGCAACTGGCAGATTCTCTTCATCTAACTGGAAGAGTTCTGGTGAAGCCCATGTATCTGCACTGTCAAATGCAACATAAATTGGAATATCTCCAATTATATCAATATTCTTAGAGTTTGCATATGCTTTAAGTTTTTCCCACTGTGAATAGAACAGGAACTGCTGGAACTTATAGAACTCTATTTCATCCTTGTACTGCTCTTTAGCTTTCTTAATTGCAGCAGGTTTTCTGAGTCTTACGCCTTCTTCCCATTCATTCCAGGCATGACCTTTATTGGCATTTTTAAGTGCCATGAACAGAGCATAGTCTTCAAGCCAGTCTTTATTCTCTGTAGTAAAGCTGTCAAATGATTTCTTATCGATCATCATCTTGCCTTTACTCTTTTCAGATAGACCACTTCTGACAAATGCCTTATTCAGGAGCTTAAATCTATTGTTATATAATTTCTCATAATCTATGTACTCTTCATTATCGCCAAAGTCCATAGCATCTGCTTCTTTTTTAGTCAGAAGACCATCATTTATAAGAGTCTCAATATCTATAAAATAAGGATTTCCAGCAAATGTAGAAAAAGACTGATATGGAGAATCTCCATAACTTGTAGGACCAAGTGGCAGTATCTGCCAGTAGGTCTGTCCCGCCTCTACGAGAAAATCTATAAACTCATATGCTTCCTTAGAAAATGAACCTATACCATATTCTGATGCAAGACTGAAGACAGGCATTAATATACCACTAGTTCTCGTTTTCTTTTTACTCTTTGCCATTTCTTATACCCTCTACTTTTTAAAATAATAGTTTCCGGAAACGTTTCCGTTAAAATTACTTTAACAGAAAAATAATTACAATACAAGTATATTTTTTGCCATTTTTTATGAATAATGAAAGCCGTGAAAACATATAAAGACCTCACAATCTCAAATATGCCATCACGGCTTACAAGCATTACATATATCTAATTTTTTAAATTAACATCAGTTTCTCTGAATGCCCCAGATCAGATTTCTCCACTGTTCCATCTGCTCAACTGTCATGAATCCGTTAGATGTTCCCATGTAACCGATCTTATAAGATGCAAACAGAAGTGCATTCTTAATGGCATTAACAGCATCTCCTGTCTCCTGATAATAATGCAGGAAACATGCAAACAGCGCATTACCGGCACCAACAGTATTAACTACACCATTAGTCTTAACTGTCTTATAATGTGCAATCATGTCATTGTTCTTGTCATAGATAATAAGACCTTCAGAGCCCTGACCAAGGATAATGATCTCTGTTCCATACTTGGCAGACATGCCCTTTATGAAATCATATGGATCTTCAGAAAGCGTATCATCACTAAAATACAGGATATTTGCTGCTTCCAGGAAATCCACATTGTATTTTTCTTTTTCTCTGTTGAAATTACGGATATTAACAGCTATCTTCTTGCCATGCTCTTTGGATGCCTGTGCAAATGGTCTGCAGAAATTCGCATTAGCCAGAACAACCATATCTGCCTGGTCTGCAATAGGAGCAAACATGGACATATCATAAACATTATCTCTAAGGTCCTTGATATCCTCAAAGATCTGCTGTCTTCTATTAGAATCATATAAAACTACTTCAGTTGGTGTTTCATTCATCTGAGGGATTATATACTCAGTAGAAATAGTAATCTTACGATCTGTTGGATTAATCATACTAAGATCCTGATTACGACCTACTATAGACATGAAATACACTTCATCTCCAAGCCACTTAAGCGCAAGTGATTCATTGTAAGCATCTCCACCTACAGCTGTGTATATAGTATCCACTTTGCTAGTTAAGGGCTGATAGTTTATAGGTATCTCATCCACCTTAACAATTGTTTCAATCTGAGTTACGCCTGCAACTACAAAAGTTCCCATGAATATACCCCTCTTTCTATACTCAAATCATTTTGTATAAGTTAGCTTTTTAACCATTTTCAGATATTTATTAACTTCAGTCAGATATGCAGAAGGATCAAAGACCTCCTGTCCAAGATATTCATCTAGAAGACCATCCATTGTGAGGTTCAGCATCTTCTCTATCTTGACATAATCAGCTCCTGCCACAAACCTCGTAATGTCCTGGTTCTTCATAGCGTTATCGTATAAATCATGATATGCCGTTCTTGATTTGCCAATAGCATCATAAGCTTCCTTACACTCTTCTTTATCGGCATTTTTCATGAATAAATGAATATATGGATACTGTTGCATTGCAGATGATTCAGCATCTTTTAGCTGCTCCATTATTACAAATGCATCAGTTTCTTTTTTATTTACTCTTGTTGATATTTCCAGCTGTATGAACCTTGTTGCATAATCATACAGAAATGTATACAGACCTATTTTGCTCACAAAATAGTGGAACAGTAACCCCTTACTGACCCCCGCCTCTTTTACGATATCGTCTGTACTTGCATGTACATACCCATTTATAGCAAATGCTTTAAGAGCAGAATTAATCATCCTGTCCTGTTTCTCTTTTTTTACGTCAAAAAACTTTTCGTTCATACTCTTCCCTTTTGCCCCAATTGACCGATTTAGTCTAATACTAATATATTATATTTACACTTCTTTTTCAACGATTTGGCGAATGTGCAAAAATAAAAATTTTGTAACCTAAGGGGTTTTTTTATAGAACAATTTGTATTAAAATTGTATATAACATCTTACATTTTACGAAAGGGTGGGGTTGATTATGTCTAAGTCTAATGGCTTTGGAAAATTTTTAGTATTTTGCGCAGCAGCAGGAGCTGCAGCTGCTGGAGTATATTATTATCTTAATAAGAGAGATAATGATGACTTCGACGATTTTGATGATGATGATTACGATGATTTCGATGATTTTGATGATGACGATGCTACAGAATCTAAGGCTGCCAGCAGAAGATATGTAAATATCACTGGTACTTCTGATTCAGAAGATACAACAAGCAGCACTGCATCTAATTCACAGGAAGAGCCTTCTGAAACAGAAGAATTCTTTGATGACGAACAGTAATCTTAATTAAATACAGGCTCAAATTTGTATTACATTAGAATCAATAAAAGCTATTGCAGTAAGATTATGCTTAATTATAAGCACTAACTTATCACAATAGCTTTTTTTATTTCCATATCTTATTAAGACGCTTACAGCCCTCGATTATCTGTTCTGTTGAAAGCGATGCATATCCTATGATAACTGTTGGTCTCATGAGATTAGAAGCAGTTATATGTTTTTCTCCATCCATAAGAGCATAATCCTTAAGAGGATAAACCCTTACGCCTGCATCTGCTGCAGCCTTAGTCAGCTGCTCTTCAGATACATTATTCTTTTTGGCTGATAATATTACATGGAGTCCTGCATCTGATCCTGATATATCAAATCTGTCTTCAAATCCTTCAAGCTGTTCCAATAACAGGTCATGCTTCATCCTGTATAATCGCCTCATCTTGTTGAGATGCCTCTCAAAATATCCATCTCTTATGAACTCATTTAATATCGCCTGATCAATTCGAGATACCGTTGATGAATAGCATGAGCATTTCTCATGATACATTTCAAGAAGCCTGTATGGCAGAACCATATAACTAACACGGATAGATGGCGCAATTGATTTAGAAAAGGTCCCTATATAAATTACCTTATCCATGGCATCTGTTTCCTGAAGTGAAGGAACCGGCTTACCTCTGTATCTGAATTCTGAATCATAATCATCTTCAATTATATATCTCTCCTCAGACTCATCAGCCCATTGCAACAGTTCCATCCTGCGTGAAATAGGCATCACAATACCTGTAGGATACTGATGTGATGGCATGGCATATACCAGATTAGAATCGGTAGATTTCAGCTCATTTACTGATATGGCATTATCATCTATCCCTATGATATTTACCTTGTAGCCAAAGCTCTTAAATATCTTATAAGCCTTGATATATGTAAGCTGCTCCATGGCAACATTTCTATGCCCAATTATCTTTTCAAGGAGCATCAGCAGGTAATCATTTCCCGCTCCCACTACTATCTGTTCTGCCCTGCAATTAACACCTCTTGCAAACATAAGATACCTTGCAATGGTCTCGCGCAGTTCCATATCACCAGCTGCATCACCAGTTTTGAACATATCACTTCTTGCATCTACCAGAATATTTCTCGTAATCTTTTTCCAGGTAGCATAAGGGAATGTGCTCATATCAATAGCTCTAGGCGAAAAATCTATCTTTATCTTTTTATCGCTCTCAGCTCTTTCAGCATCCACTTCACTTTTATTAATATGTTTATTTGGTGTAGTATTTGTAGAATTTACAGAATTACCCACAGAAACTATCTGTCCAACATCACATATGAAGTAGCCTCTCTGCGGACGGGCTTCAATATAGCCTTCCGAAAGAAGCTGATCATATGCCATATCCACTGTGGTTCTAGATACATTCAAAAACCCTGCCAGTGAACGAGTAGAGGGAAGCCTCTCCCCACGGAGAAGCTTCCCTTTCTTAATCTCATTCTTTATATAATTGTATATCTGTTCATAGAGATGTTCATCTCCATTTAATGTGATCTTAAGTTCTATCATAAACTTACTGACCAGCCTTCTTCTCTGCAATCATTTCTTTTAGTGCCCTTGTCTTATCCTTGATTCTCTCATTGGCAGCCCTTGATGTGAGCAGCTCTGAAATCATCTTGTTGGCAACATCAAAATCATCTGTCTCAGTTGCAAGCGCAGCCATCAGATAATCTAGTGTATTAGAATCCATACCTGCTATTGGGAATTCTTCGCTCTGTCTTGCCATAATGAATCCCTCAAGAGCATTCTTTAACAGCTCCTTTTCCTGGGCCTCTTTTTCTGCTTTTTGTTTTTCATAATTTGGTTCGTCCGGATCCATTCTCTGGACTTCACCTCTTATTAGCCACGCAGTTTTAAGACACAGATAAGCCTTTTCACTGTTCTTTGACTTCTTTACCATAGCTGTAGCAAGTGCCAGCTCATATCGGATTTGTGCTTCTTCGTAGGAGTATACTTCCCCAAGATAATCCTGCTTTCTATAATTTGCACAGATTTTTGACTTAATTTCATCGATCTGGAACTTAGTCAGCTTGCCATAATATCTTGCAAGTGCAGCATAACCACACTCTGGGCAGGCTATTACATCGTACTTAATCTGATCGATTTCATCATAATCAGGTCTTAAATCCAGGTCTACACCCTTCATCCTGACCTTACCTGTTCTAACTGTTTTCGCAACGAACTCCTTATCGCAGATTGGACAGGTATACTTTTTATCATATAACAGATCCTTTTCTACAATTTTTACAGGTGCCTTTGCAGCTGGTTTTTCGACCTCAACCTTTTTCTTCTTTGGGTCTTCATACAGCTCTTCACTTTTTAAATTCCCCAGTCCAAACTTTTTCAGTCCCGATAAAAAATCTGCCATGATAAAGCCTCCGTGGTTGAATGACTTAAACTAAATCATTAGTTCTTTTTAGGTAACTTGAATGAACTCTTCAATGAAACTATACGGTTAAATACAGGTGCTCCTTCTTTTGAGTCCTTGCAATCAACACAGAAAAATCCATTTCTTACAAACTGAAAACTTTCGTACTCTTTGGCCTGAGCAAGTTCTGGCTCAAGCTTAGCATTTATAATTGTAACAGAGTTAGGATTCAAATTAAGAGATCCGTCCTCTTTATTATAAACTCCCTTTTCTTCATCAACAAGATTCTCATACAATCTTACTTCTGCATCAACTGCATGTCTTGCTGATACCCAGTGAATAGTGCCCTTTACCTTACGGGCATCAAATCCACTTCCGCTCTTTGTTGCAGGATCATATGTACAATGTACTTCGATTACCTTGCCATTTTCATCCTTGACGCAACCTGTGCATGTAACGAAATATGCATTCATAAGTCTTACTTCGTTACCAGGGAACAGTCTGAAATACTTCTTGGGAGGTTCCTCCATGAAGTCATCTCTTTCTATATAGAGTTCCTTGCAGAATGGAATCTGTCTCATTCCCATTTCTGGAACTTCTTTGTTATTCTCGATATCAAGCATCTCTTCCTGATCTTCTGGATAGTTATCAATAACCAGTTTAACAGGATCAAGAACTGCCATCATTCTCTTAGCCTTGAGCTTAAGGTCTTCTCTGATACAATACTCAAGCATTGAATATTCAGCAGAAGAATTTGCCTTACTAACACCACACAGCTCAACGAACATTCTGATTGATTCAGGTGTATATCCACGTCTTCTAAGAGAAGCTATTGTTACAAGTCTAGGATCATCCCATCCATCAACTACTCCGTCTTCAACGAGCTTCTTGATATATCTCTTACCTGTTACAACATTAGTCAGATACATCTTGGCAAACTCAATCTGACGAGGTGGATTTGCAAATTCACATTCTCTTACAACCCAGTCATAAAGAGGTCTGTGATCTTCAAATTCAAGTGTACAGATAGAATGTGTAATTCCTTCTATTGCATCTTCAATAGGATGAGCAAAATCATACATAGGATAGATGCACCACTTATCGCCTGTTCTTGCATGAGTCATGTGAGCTACACGATAAATGATAGGATCTCTCATGTTGATATTAGGTGATGACATATCGATCTTGGCACGAAGTGTCATAGCACCATCTTCAACCTTACCATTTTTCATATCTTCAAATAACTTAAGGTTATCTTCTACGCTTCTGTCTCTGTTAGGATCATTCTTACCTGGTTCTGTAAGTGTTCCTCTATACTCTCTCATTTCATCTGCTGAGAGCTCTGATACATATGCCTTACCCTTTTTGATTAAGAGAATTGCCTTCTCATACATCTGGTCAAAATAGTCTGAAGCATGATAAAGTCTGTCTTCATAATCAGCTCCAAGCCACTTAACGTCCTTGATGATAGAATCCATGAACTCTGATCTCTCTTTAGTAGGATTAGTATCATCGAATCTCATGTTGAACTTACCATTGTATTCCTGAGCGAGTCCATAGTTCAAAAGAATACTCTTGGCATGTCCTATATGTAGGAAACCATTTGGTTCAGGTGGGAATCTTGTAACTACATGATCGTACACACCCTCTGCCAGGTCTTTGTCGATTGCATTTTCAATAAAGTTTCTTGATACGACAGCTTCATCCTCAGCTGCTTCACTGTTAACTAAATTCTTTGGTTCTTCCATTTCTAAAAATCCAACTTTCTATTTTGTATATTTAAAGGAATTCTTCCCTATTAACAAAAAATCTGTGTACTTTATAATAACACACCAATAAAAATTATAAAACTAATTATAAATGTACTTTTGTTCAAACTTATCCTGAGGAAGTGGTTTATCAAAATAAAATCCCTGGACAAATTTGACTTTCATATCTCCGAGCACCTTATACTGTCCTGCGCTCTCTATTCCCTCTACGCAGATTTCCGCTCCAATTGTCTCTCCAAGCTCAGCTATCATTCTGATGAATGCCTTGGAATATTCATCATCAGCAAGGTCCTTAACAAAACTCTGATCCACCTTAATTACATCAAAAGGCAGTAACCTGATACTTGAAAGTGATGAATAACCTGTTCCAAAATCATCAAGCGCAAATCTTACGCCAAGGCTCTTAATTCTGAGCAAAATAGACTTGGTTCTGTCCATGTTATTAATAGCCATCGATTCTGTAATTTCCAGAATCAGGCTGTCCGGACGTATGCTGTAATCATGCAGCAGCTTTTCAAGCATTTCTACAAAACCATTCTGCATCAGCTGAACAACAGACAGATTAACATTTACGCATATATTATGTCCCTTCTTGTTCCACTCTCTGATACATTCACAGGCTTTTTCCAGAACATAATTACCAATAGGTGTTATCAGTCCCAGATATTCTGCAAGAGGTATGAATTCTGAAGGAGATATAAATCCAAGTTTACTTGAGTTCCATCTAACTAGTGCTTCCGCACCAACTACATTATTTTCCTTATTCTGAATATCTATAATAGGCTGGAAATATACTTCAAACTCATTGCAGTTTTCATTTGCTGCATCTCGC
>CAMJFD010000077.1 GCA_946404845.1 uncultured Butyrivibrio sp.
TCTTCCAACAGTTATCTTTCTGTCAAAACGTCCAGGTCTTAAGATAGCTGGATCGAGAATGTCTACTCTGTTAGTAGCAGCCATAACGATAATTCCTTCATTAACGCCAAAACCATCCATTTCTACAAGGAGCTGGTTAAGTGTCTGCTCTCTTTCATCATGTCCGCCGCCCATACCGGTTCCACGCCTTCTGGCTACGGCATCTATCTCATCTATGAAAATGATACATGGTGCATTCTTTTTGGCATCCGCAAATAAGTCTCTTACTCTTGATGCACCAACACCTACAAACATTTCTACAAAGTCTGAACCTGATATACTAAAAAATGGAACGCCTGCTTCTCCTGCAACGGCTCTGGCAAGAAGAGTCTTACCAGTACCAGGAGCACCTTCAAGAAGTACACCTTTAGGAATTCTGGCTCCTACTCTTGTGAATTTCTCTGGAGCTTTTAAAAATGAGATGATTTCCGTCATCTGCTCTTTTTCTTCAGCAAGACCAGCTACATCTATGAGCTTAACTTTATTGTCTTCTGCAGTAGACATTCTGGCTCTGCTCTTGCCAAAATTCATCATCCTGCTATTACCAGATGATGCCCCCGCCTGAGAATTATTCATCATTACTATAACAAACGCTATTACCATAAGTCCTATAAGAATTGGTAATATACTGGTCATCAGTAAACTGTCACTTGGAATATCTCTTACTTCAGGGTCCACATTGTATTTAATCAGCAGATCTTCTATATCAGATACATCTGTTACATAGAGGATTTCATCCGTTCCATCCTGTAACATTATTCTAAGTGCACCTGTTGCATTATTAGCATTAGGTATTATTATGGCACCTGCCACATCACCATTTTCCAAATCTGTTTCCAGCTGCCCTCTTGTATAGGTCGCACTAGATGTTCCAAACCCTTCCTTGGTGTATTCCAGGAATGCCACTACCACCAGCAGTATTATTATAAGTCCGAAATAAAAATTGTAATTTCTGCTTTTATTCACTTATTTTCCCCCATCTGTTTTTATTTTTAGTTAAATTCAACCACTCCTATGTATGGAAGATTTCTATACTTCTGATCATAGTCAAGTCCATATCCAACTACGAATTCATCTGGAATTTCAAAACCTGTGTAATCAACCTTTACATCTGTTACTCTTCTGTCTGGCTTATCAAGAAGTGTGCAGATCTTGATGCTGGCTGGTTCTCTGTCTCCGAGCATTTTTACAAGATAACTAAGAGTTCTTCCTGAATCTACAATATCCTCTACGATGATTACATTTTTGTCCTTTAAAGGCTCATCAAGATCCTTAACGATCTTAACAACACCACTTGACTTAGTTGAGCTGCCATAACTTGATGCTGACATAAAGTCAAATGTTACTGGTACTGTAATTCTCTTGGCAAGCTCACACATAAAAAAGCTGCCGCCCTTAAGTACACATACAAGGTGAACTTCTTTTCCTTCATAATCCTTACTTATCTGTTCACCAATTTTCTTTATTCTTGCATCTACTTCCTCTTCTGTAAGTAGAACACGAACTGATTCTGACATTGTAAAATTCCTCCTACGCCCATGTTTGAATATTAATCTGAATTATATTTCTGGTATTCTCACTTATTTTATAAAAGCTACTTATACGATAGCCTGGAACCCATACTATATGAGATCCATCAGCCAGAACATACAAATCATCTCGTATTGAAGCTGGTATTTTTTCATCAATCATAAATTTCTTGAGGGACTTTTTCTTCTGATCATCTCCAAGAGTCATATAATCTCCGGTTTGCCTTTTTCTTAGTTTCAATATTGTTTGTATTTTATCATAATCAAACCATTTAGTATATTGTGCATCCGGAATATTTTGACCCATCCGGCATTCCAAATGTGTTATGGATAATTCTCCATAACCTTCTATATCTATTATACAATCCTTTGATGCATCGAGAATAATTTCTTTTAAATTATTTTGATTTTCTGCACCATTTTGCCTTATAAACAGCTTGTTATACTGCCTTATTGCAACAAGATTATAAGGCAGATCTATTTTCTTAGTTCCATTTCTTGATTCAATAAGATCAAGGACTGACATTACATGGACTTTTGAAATGTCCTTCCTGTGTGGTGTCAGCATCTCAAATACTTTTAATATCGCAGTCTCTTTTACTATAGCTGCATTTTTATTAAAAATTTCAATATCAAGCTCTATAGAATCTGTATCCTTTATAGAATATTCTCTCATACATTCTGAAAGCGCCTTATCTGCACATACTGATATAAAATCAGCTGCCTTTTGTATACTCTCAGCAGATGAATATAAATGTTCCACAGCCCTGCTGTTAATATCAGAACTTGCATATGGCAAAATATTATGTCTGATTCTGTTACGTGCATGATCATCTTCCAGGTTGGTAGAATCTGTGCAAAAAGATATATTTAAATCTTTAAGATAATTCTCAATATCTGTTCTGGAAGCAAATAAAAGCGGTCTTATAATATTATCTCTCACCGGCCTTATACCAACTGCTCCAGTTATTCCGCTTCCTCTAAAAAGGTTAAGAAGCATAGTTTCTGCAACATCATTTTGATTATGCGCAATCGCTATTTTGCCGCCTCCAACCGAATCCAGATTCTTTTTAAATGCCTCATATCTAACAATGCGTCCAGCCTCTTCTTCAGTAAGTTTTTTTTCATTTGCAATTGCCGGTACATCCTCTTCTATCAGATAAAAAGGTATATTCCTCTCTTTGCAAAGCTTTTCTACATACTGTGCATCACTACCCGCATCACATCTGATACCGTGATTGACATGGCACACATATAGATTTATATCAAGAGTCTCTTTAAGGGCATACAATACCATCAACAAACTGACAGAATCCGCTCCACCAGAAACCCCTATCAGAATATTGTCACCCTTTGTTATCATGTTATTCTTTTTTATGTAGTCTAACGCTCTAATTTCTAGATTTTCCATATTATTCTCTGTAATAAAACACGCAGACAACAACTGATCAAATCGTTGAAGCCTGCGTACTAATTCTCTTCGCTATCATTCTTGAAGATAATCTCACCTGGATAAACCAATCCCAGCTTATCTTTGGCAATTTCTTCAATGTATTTTCTTGTCTGAGTATATTTTTCAAACTCTTCAATCTCTTCAGCCCTTGCCTGTTCTGATTCTATCTGAGTCTGTAATGATTCTTCTTTGGCCTGATATACTTTTTCCTTTTCCAGGAGCTGATAGCTTCTTGCAGCAACAGCAACAAATATGATCAAAACCACTACGCAGACCAGAAACATGCTTTGGCTACCTTGAGATTTTCTCTTATATCTCGCTCTGTTTGCCATTTCACCCCTCTTATAAGTATACGCTATTACGGTTATCTATTTACATTAATTGTATATCACTGTATCCTTCATGTCAAATATATCGATACAAATTTGTAACATCTTCTTTATGAACGGTTTCCTGTACATCCAGCACTTCTACATTAACATCCTTATTGCCAAACTGTATTGTCAGCTTGTCGCCAACCTTTACATCTGTGCTGGCCTTGGCAGGTCTTCCATTGATCTGGACTCTTCCTGCATCACAGGCTTCATTAGCTACTGTTCTTCTCTTTATAAGTCTTGTTACCTTTAAATATTTATCTAATCTCATGGTTTCCTACCCCTTATTTATGAAAAAAGCCTGCAGGATATTATCTTCTCTGCAGGCCTTAATACTTCACGAACAAATTATGCGTTTACAGCATCCTTAAGAGCTTTACCAGCTTTGAACTTAGGAGCCTTTGAAGCAGCGATCTTCATTGTCTCACCAGTCTGAGGATTTCTTCCTTCTCTAGCTGCACGCTCTGATACTTCGAATGTTCCAAAGCCAACGAGCTGAACCTTATTCTTCTTCTTTAACTGAGCTGTTACTACATCTGTAAAAGCCTTAACTGCCTTTTCAGCATCTTTCTTTGTTAAACCTGTTTCTTCAGCAATTGATGCTACAAGTTCTGTCTTGTTCATTTTTTGGATTCCTCCCATAATTGAATATATTGGGCACCTGCCGTTTAGCAGATGCCCGTATATACTTATAACTACATTTGGGAGATTTGTCAAGGAAAAATGCCTATTTTTAGGGATTTTCCGAATTTTCATCCGCTGAATTGCTTGTTATATCTGGGCTCTGAGAATCGTCATTTTCCGAATTCTCATCATCCGCATCATCGCCTGAAACCGCCTTGGTTCCTGCATTTGAGGCATCTGATGAGCTTGTATCTGCAGTACTGTCGCTGTCCGAATCATCATTTGATGCATCAGAATCTGTAGTTGCAGCATCTGCAGATGTATCTGACGTACTATCATCAGTTGAACTATCTGTAGTAGATGAATCTCCACTATCGTCGCTGTCCGAATCCTCTGACACAAGATCAGGGAATGTATATGTCGAATTATTACTGCTTGAATCTATACTAATTGTATAACTCTTAGTTTCATAACCACTCTTTGCGAGTGTAACCATATATTTGCCTTCTGCCCTTGTAAAAACAGTAGGAATGATTCCAACGTAGTCTCCATCAAGATAGAGCTGTGCTCCAACTGGTGCATCTACAAATATCTGATATGTTTCTTCTGCATCATCCTCATCATCGTCTGTTGTAACAGTAGTTGATGATTCTGTAGAAGATGAAGTTGATGCATCTGTAGTCACATATGTATATGCTGCAGAACTGTCATCTGTACTACTTGTAGTTGATGCTGAACTTGAAGCTTTAGTGCTTGAAGCTCCAGATTTACCAGTAGAAGCTGCTGTTGCAATTGATTTATCAGCTGTTGTTGTTGTCTTATTCTGACTTGAGCCAGCATTAGACTTGGTTGCACTTGCACCTTTTACAGATGAATTAGATGAATTTTTATTACTACTATTTGAACTATTATTTGAATTTGAACTACTTGAACCTGTACTGCTTGAATCTTCTGTTTTTTCCATATTTATTTCTATTACAGCAGATTCCTGAGCCACCTTAAGTTTTCTTGTAAAAGTATCGTAACCATCAGCAAATGCCTGTAGTTTGTGAACTCCATATTCAAATGTCTGTGGTATTCCTGTTATTATCTGTGTTCCATCTACATATACTTTGGCATTATCAGGTGTAACTTCAAATGTTACCTGTCCCTCTTTAGGCTGCTCTACCGGAATAACACTGGTATCTATGACAGTCTCTTTGTTCCTCTCAACATCAACTGTTGAATTATAGTTGGCGCCCTGTCCAAGTATGCTAAGTGTATATGTGCCTTCTGGTGCACTTACCATCATATTAGGTGTTATTTTCCTGATAACTGTATTATCAAGTTCCAGCCAGGCTCCAACGAGACTTCTCTTACCAACAACATCTGATGACAGACTTACATACCCATGTCCTTTAGTTACTATTATACTATAGATTTCCTTATCTAATCCTGTAACCTGTATTGTATCAGTATCAAGAACATTTTCTGCTAGGATAGGCTTACCATCTGCCATGATAAGAGCCTTATTAGATAAATGATATATCTTACCATTTATCTTGGCTGTATCATCGCCTCTTATAAGGTCATGGTCTGTAACATCATTTAATACAAAGGCATCTTTTGAAATTATCAGAGAATTGAGGTGCTTGGAGCTCTTAAGGAATGTAATCTCACATATATCACCTTCTTGTAATAATGCTGCGGATATAGCCTTATCGTATTCATCATACATATATGAGGTATTGTCATATGATAACGTATATCCTTTTCCAGTATCAAAATTTCTGAACTGAATCTGCTTGGTATTCGTATCTACCTTGCGGACAGTAGCTGTATCTGCTGAGTCATATTTACCCAGAAGCGACACTTTTACAGTACCATTTGCCAGACTCTTTCCAGAACCCAGCATAAAGGTACATGCGCTTACCATTATTATGAGTGCTCCTGCTACAATTCTTCTGAACTGTCTTTTCATTAGATCACCTTGCCCCCTGCATAATTGTTAAGGTTTCCTTTTTCCAACAAGTACTCTTTAGTATTGTGCTCAGGATTTTTTAATACATCCATGAGCATAGCTTTTAATATTTCTCCAATCTGCTGTCCAGGACTTATTCCCAAATCCATCAGATCTTTTCCATTTACTGAGAGCTCTTTTATAGACAGACAATCTCCGTTTTCTATTATCTGCTCATATATTTTCTCTACGTTGTCTACCCATTCAAGCTTCTCGTCTCTTTTATATAAGCTCTGTCCTAATATATCGGCTCTATTTACTTCTGGCATTAGCTTAAAGTCATCTTTTCCAATTTTATAAATGGCTTTCCTGACATTTACCGGCGTTGCCTCATATCTGTAGTCGTGATAATAAATAAGGTTGCATACCCTGTCCATGGTATTTCTGTCGAATTTAAGTCTTCTTAGTATCTTCTTAGTTACTTCGGAGCCTCTTTCTGCATGTCCATGAAAATGGTTTATACCTTTTTCATCCGTAGTAAGTTTTTCAGGCTTAGATATATCATGAAACAGCATTGTAAGCCTCAGTACCTTATCATTTCTGACATTTTTTAATGTCTCTATCGTATGCATTCCAACTGTATACATGTGATGTGGATTCTTCTGTTCCGTCTCCATACATCTATCAAACTCTGGCAGAATCACATTTGTAATTCCAACTCTGTATGCTTCTTCTATCTTCTCTGGGTGATTTGATACAAGGAGCTTAACAAGTTCAGTCTGTATTCTCTCGGCACTTATCTTTTTAAGATCTGGTGCCTTTTGAACGATAGCCTTTTTGGTATTTTCTTCTATATCATAGTCGAGCTGTGCTGAGAATCTGATTGCTCTCATTATTCTAAGTGCATCTTCATCAAATCTTTTTTCTGGATCTCCCACGCATCTTATAACTCTTTCTCTTATATCATGCATTCCTTCAAATGCATCTATGAGGCCTTCCTTGTCGTTATAAGCCATTGCATTTATAGTAAAATCTCTTCGTTCAAGATCCTGTATCAGGTTACCAGTATATGTCACATTTTCTGGATGTCTTCCATCACGGTATTCTCCATCTATTCTGTATGTCGTTACTTCAAAACCTTCCTTACCTATCATTACAGTAACGGTGCCATGCTGAATACCTGTATCTATTGTTCTCTTAAATAACGCCTTGACTTCTTCTGGTCTGGCATTTGTTGTTATATCCCAATCCTCAGGTTCTCTACCCAGGATAGAATCTCTTACACATCCGCCAACTACATATGCTTCATAACCGGCGTCATGTATTGTATTTAATACTAATTTTGCTTTTTCTGGTATATTTATCTTCATACTTTTATAATATCTCAAATCATCAATAATGTGAATTCAATCTCTTTTATTTATGCTATAATTAATTAAATATACGATACTAATAATATGTTTTGACGTTTATTATATCAGGTGATTATGAAACTATTATATAAATGCAGGATTGCCATATTTATATTTTTAGCTCTTGTTTTTTCTATATTTATTTATTCATTTAATGGCACTTGGATAAATGAATCTTTTAAATACGACATAATGGTTCTGGATAACTGGTCCATTACTATAAATGGCACCTCTTATTCTGATGCTTATAATTCCGATTATAATATACCGGTTGCCACTATTGGAGATATTATCATTCTGGAAAATACAATTCCAACTCTAGATAGCATCAGTTCAATGGTACTTACCTATGAAACCGACTTATCCGCCACTGAACTATATATAGATGATGAACTCGTATATTCTTATGGAATGGATATATTGGAAAAAGGCGATATTGTCCCAAATATGTTTAATAATTATCCAATTGACAGCACCTATTCTGGTAAAAAAATAAAAATATTTATTTATCCTTCCAGATATAATGCATTTTCTGGCTTTAATGATGTAAAAATAGGTAATTCTCATGAACTGACTTTATCTTTCATGCAGAATATGCGCTTTCCTCTGTTTAGCGGAATATTTCTTATGGTATTTGGAGTTATTCTCAGAATATTATCTCCTTATCTTTTTTTCTTTCATCAAAAAGACTTTCGCTTACTGACAACATCATATTTTTCCAGTTGTATGGGACTATATATTCTTAGCTATAACAGAATTTTTATATTACTATGTCCAAAACCTTTTATTAATACTTACCTAGAGTATATTTCGCTCTATCTTATTCCCATTTCAATTCTTTCGTATTTATTCTCTCTTAAAGAGACAAGATACCGAAAGATATTTGGACTATTTTTTATAGTAGATTTATTCCTTTTTGTAATTATAGTTATTCTACACTTTTTACACATCAATAACTTTACAAGCTATACTCAAACATTCCATATAATTGCTATCACAGAAGGTGTGATTGCTGTACTTCTCCTATTATATGGATTATTAAATCCTAAAAAATCAGAGAATAATGTCGATCATTCAGAAAAAATATTCCTTATCGGACTCGTTATATTTATGTGCTTTGCAATGATAGACATTATCAAATTCAATTACTCCAAATATTATTCTTCTGGTGGCGAAGCCAATTCAAATATCAACTTTATGATAATTGGCACTATCAGCTTTGTTATTACACTGGTTATAAGCTATTTCCTATATACTATTAATAGTACTTCTTCTGAACTTCTACATAGTAAGCTATCATCTCTTGCTTACACAGATCCTCTTACAGGACTGACTAACAGAGCGCGCTGTGAACAGGTAATGACTGCACTTTCAGAAGATACTATTCCTTATGTCATCATTAGCTTTGACCTTGATTACCTCAAAAAAATAAATGATACTCTTGGACACGAAGAAGGCGACAGACTTTTAAATGGTTTTTCAACTATATTAAATGATTGTTTCTGGGACTCTACTATAATTGGTCGTATGGGCGGTGACGAATTTATAGTAATCATGACAGAAGATAATGTAGCTATGTGCGGCAGGAAGCTTCAGAACCTTAGAAATATGATTTCCACCTGGAATAAAAAGGAGCAGAAATTCAACTACAGTGCTTCTTATGGATACGCATACAGTAATGAATCTCCTACAGGACAAGCCAAAGAAGTATATATGCTGGCCGATAACAGAATGTACGAAATGAAGAACGACAAACATGCGCAAATGCTAAGGAAGGAGGGACTATTATGAAAAATAATTATATAAAAGTCCTTTTTTCCTCTCTAATACTAATTATTATTATTGGAGCTGTATATTCATTTATGTTCTCCTATGATCCTACTGGAACCTACTATCAGTTTGATTCTAGCTGGACCGTTTATTACCACGGGGAAATATATTATAACGTACCTCTTACTAATATAGATAAGCAGCTTGCTACCACATTTAGACGTGGTGATACAATTACTCTCAAAGCGCATATACCAGCAGATCTTAATTATGATACTCCAACTTTCCTCATGAGTTCTAATTCAGCGCGTGTCAAAATTGATCTTGCGGGAAGACCAATCTACGATTACGGAAGAGATGCTCTTATCGAAGATACGTTAATTGGTGATGGTTACCTCTTTGTTTCACTTCCTGACGACTATGCAGACAAAGATATTACTATTACTATAAATGTAAATGAAAATGACAGTACCATGAATTCAATAAATCCAATAATTGGTACATATTATTCTGTTTCATATATGTATATATCAGAGGTTTTGTTTGCAGCATTTGTTGGAATATTCCTTGTTACATATGGAACAGTATTCACTATTGTTTCACTACTATTCTATTCATATTCATCTACTACAATTACTCAGTTATACTGTTCAATTATAAGCTTATTATTAGGTGTATGGACACTTGGAGCGTATGACATTTCTCAGCTGTATATGAATCAGAATTTGTCTGTCACCTTTGAATATTTTGCATTATATCTAATGCTTCCATTCTGCTATCTTCTGGTAGGCCATCTTCATAAGAACATGGATCTTACAGTATTTAAGGTTACTTTTGCAATTACAACTTTATTTGTAGCAGAATTTCTTCTGATGCATTTATTTAATGTAGTTCATATAACACATATGCTCGTACCTTACTACATCATATGTTTTGTAGCTTATCTTCAGGCTGTTTATATTATGTACAAAGATTATAAGAGTCATATCAAAAATGCTTCAAGAACGCTTCTTATGATTGGTTTAATAGTGCTTCTTTCATCATTTGTATTCTATGCACTTTCAAATGTACTTAGAAATATTATAAATTACAGAATAAATCCGTTTACCAAGTATCTATTCCCATCATGTGTACTTGTATTCGTAGTTACACAGCTGCTTAATTATTTTGTATTCTTAACAGAATCTTTTGCCAAGAAAAAAGAATATGCATTCCTGTCTCATATGGCTTATGAAGACAGTCTTACAGGTCTGCCAAACAGAGCAAGATGTGATCAGCTCCTGTCTGATATTCAGAATACTGAACTTGATTATTGCATCCTAAGCCTTGATCTTAATGGGTTAAAAGAAGTAAATGATAACGATGGACATCCTGCTGGAGATAAACTCCTTAAAGACTTTGCCACTATATTAAAAGAATGTTTTGCAGATATTGGAACATCATGCCGTATTGGAGGCGATGAATTTATTGTCCTAGCAGAAAGCGCTGACAAAGATATTATAGACAATGCTTTATTCAGATTAGTAGAAAAGCTGCACGATCTCGATGCCAGGGAACCTAGCATCAATCACAGTGCAGCTTATGGTTATGCTTTTAAACATGAGTGCGAAGGAAAAAGCACCCATGATGTTTATATGCTGGCAGATGCCAGAATGTATGCCCTAAAACGTAAACAGCACACATATAAAGGAAAGATTTCAACTATTTAATAAGCTCTTCCCCAATATACCATCTTCTTAGCTGGCTTTCCGCAGATTACACATGTATCTGCAAGATGCTCCTGCTCGAATGGCATACATCTACTTGTAACGCTATACTCTTCCTTGATCTTGTCTTCGCATTCGCGGCATCCACACCACATAGCCTTAACAAAGCCCTTTGTCTCTTTGAAGTTCTCAGCGAACTCTTCCTTTGTTCTGGCTACATATGTATGCTCTTCAAGGTGCTTTTTAGCTCTGTTGAACATATCCTTCTGGATTGTCTCAAGAAGCTCAGCTGCCTTAGATGCTACTTCATCAATTGCACACTCGATCTTTTCTCTTGTATCTCTTCTTACAAGTACACACTTACCTGCTTCAATATCCTTTGGTCCGATTTCTACACGGATAGGTGTTCCTCTCATTTCCTGCTCAGAGAACTTATATCCTGGGCTTCTGTCTGTATCATCTACATTAGCTCTGATATCAGCAGCCTTAAGAGCAGCTACGATTTCGTTAGCCTTATCCAGAACGCCTTCCTTTTTCTGCTGAATTGGAATAACTGTAATCTGGATTGGAGCAATCTTAGGTGGCAGTACAAGTCCTGAATTATCACCATGAACCATGATCATAGCACCAATTGTTCTTGTTGTAAGTCCCCATGATGTCTGATATACATAATGAAGCTTGTTATCCTTACCTGCATACTGAATCTCAAAAGCCTTGGCAAATCCATCACCGAAGTTATGGCTTGTTGCAGACTGAAGTGCTCTACAGTCATGCATAAGTGCTTCTACTGTATATGTAGCTTCTGCACCTGCGAATTTTTCTTTATCTGTCTTCTGTCCCTTGATAACTGGGATAGCCATATCATTTTCAAGGAAATCAGCATATACATTTAACATCTGCTGTGTACGCTCTTCAGCTTCTTCAAATGTAGCATGTGCTGTGTGGCCTTCCTGCCATAAGAATTCTCTTGAACGAAGGAATGGTCTTGTCTCCTTCTCCCATCTTACAACACTGCACCACTGGTTAAGAACCTGTGGAAGATCCTTATATGAGTGAATTTCTCCCTTATAATAATCACAGAAAAGAGTCTCTGAAGTAGGACGAACGCAGAATCTCTCATTGAGCTTTTCAAGTCCACCATGTGTTACCCATGCTACTTCAGGTGCAAAACCTTCTACGTGATCTTTTTCCTTCTGCAATAATGACTCTGGAATAAACATTGGAAGGTATGCATTCTGTACACCTGTTTCCTTGAATCTTGCATCAAGATGCTTCTGAATGAGCTCCCAGATAGCATATCCTGCAGGCTTTATAACCATACATCCCTTAATGTTAGAATAGCTGATAAGTCCAGCCTTGATAACTACGTCTGTGTACCACTGTGTGAAATCTTCATCCATAGATGTGATCTCAGATACAAATTTCTTGTTGTCTGCCATTTTGACCTCCTAATTATTATTATTTATCAATATTTCAGGGGCCAAATATTTATGCAAATAAAGAGTCGCTTGCCGGTCTTGTGCAACAAAAAAAGGTCCCTGTTATAAATAACAGGGACCGAATATTCGGCGGTACCACCCTAATTAAATCCGAGCTTAGACTCCGGACTTCTCTTAATTATGTCTGTAACGAAGACCTACGCTGCATTTTCATGCAGAACTCCAAGGTAGGTTCACAATACCTTTCATAAAAATCTCTCACCAATGATTTTCTCTCTGGAATGAAATAATATAGTTACTATTCCTCTTCAACGTTTTTAAATATTAGATAAACGTTATTTTAGTTTTTTATTCATTACATGTCAAGTTGAATAGGAATTAGTTTTTAATAATGTAAACAACTTAATTATAGTACGTTATCCTTATAACTCTTAATAATATCCAGGTATTTCTGCCCCAGAACACTAAGGGAAGTATTTTCTCTCTTAATATATATAACAGACATTATCTCGTCATCATCAAGTGGAATAGCCTTGTATCTGTTACCATTAAGGTCTTCACATATTATTCCCGAGCACAATGTATAACCATTTAAGCCAGTCATCAGATTGAGCATCGTACCTCTGTCATTAACTCTTACTATTCGGTCATATGTATATGTACTAAGTACCTCTTCTGCAAAATAAAAAGAGTTCTTATCCCCCTGATCAAAGGCAAGACATGGATAATCCTTAAGTTCTTCAAATTTTATCTTTCTCTTATTTGCAAGAGGATGCTCTGCAGCTAGATATACATAAACATGGCAGTCAAAGAGCTTTTCATATGCAAGATTATTTTCCAGTAACAATTTAGTTATTACACTCTTATTGAAATCGTCCAGGAACATTATTCCTATCTCACTTTTAAAACTCTTAACATCATTTATTACATCAGCTGTCTTAGTTTCAGATATATTGAACTCATATTTGTCCATTCCATAATCTTCTATCAGACGTATAAACGACTGTACAGCAAATGTATAATGCTGCGTAGAAACACCAAATTTTTCCTTTGGTCTTTTATTAATAAAGCGGTCTTCCATCAGGTTATATTGTTCTGTAAGCTGTCTTGCATAGCTTAAAAAATCCGCTCCCTCAGGAGTTACATATGCTCCCCTGTTTGTTCTTTCAAACAGATCAAATCCCAGCTCTGTTTCAAGATCGTGAATTGCACCTGAAAGTGCTGGCTGTGACAAAAAAAATTTCTTCGCTGCCTGATTTATTGATTTGCTGTCTGCTACTGCTATAGCATATTTCAATTGTTGTAAAGTCATAGGTTTTATCCTCATACAGTATTCACACTAAATTTATATGAATAGTATGTTATAGCCACGCTCTTTCGTCAAGTCTTTTTTAATTATGTAAAAAAAGGATGCTTCTTACATAAATCATTGATAAATTACTAACATAGTTCTTCAGAATTTGCATGATTTAGTACCATGTAAGCACTTACATAAATTTAAATACAACATTATAATTCAGTTAAAAGTAAGGCATACGCATCGTAGGAATGAGGATAATTATGTCAGATAAACAGTTTGATTTATTAACACTTGGAGAAATAATGCTTCGTTTATCACCTCCAAATTATGAAAGAATGACAAGAGGTGATATTTTTGACAAAAGAGCTGGTGGCTCAGAACTTAATGTTGCTTCCGGTGTAGCCCTTTTAGGACTTAGAACCGGTGTTATTAGCAGACTGCCTGCTAATCCTCTGGGAACATTTATTAAGAATCGTATCCGATTCGAAGGTGTTTCTGATGATTATCTTATATATGATGAATCTCCAGATGCGAGACTTGGCATTTACTATTATGAAAATGGTGCAGCACCTAGAAAGCCATCTATTGTATACGATAGAAGAAACTCTTCAATAACTCGTATCTCAATAGATGAAATTCCTGGTGAAGTATATTCAGCAACCAGAATGTTCCATACAAGTGGAATTACTCTTGCACTTAGTAAGAACTGTCTTGATGTTACTACTTATATGATCAAGAAATTCAAAGAAAATGGTGCAATTGTTTCTTTTGACTGTAACTACAGA
>CAMJFD010000078.1 GCA_946404845.1 uncultured Butyrivibrio sp.
ATTGGCCTATTTGCATGACTTTTGGAACGAAGTGACAAAAAGTCATATTTATTAAATATATGAATAGAAGTGGAGTTATTATGTCAGATAATAATAACAAGAAGCTCGTAAGCTTCGTGATTCCATGTTACAGATCAGAGAATACACTGGAATCAGTAATTGATGAAATAAATGAAACTATGCAGAAGATAGATAAGTACGATTATGAAGTAGTACTTGTTAATGACGGATCACCAGATGATACCTGGGGTACGATTCAGAAGGTATCAGATCAATATGAATTTGTTAAAGGCTACAATCTGGCCAAGAACTTTGGACAGCATGCGGCACTTATGGCTGGACTTAATAATACACATGGAGATTATATTGTATGCCTTGATGATGACGGACAGACACCAGCTGATGAAGTTGGTAAATTATTAAATGCTCTTCATGATGGTGCAGATGTTGCCTATGCAAGATATGACCACAAGCAGCATTCAGCGTTTAGAAACTTTGGAACAGCTATGAATGAATGGATGGCACATGTAATGCTCGGTAAGCCTAAGGACCTCTTCGTATCCAGCTATTTTGCAGCCAGAAGATACGTTGTGGATGAGATGTGCAAATATCAGGGTTCATACCCATATGTAATAGGACTTGTACTCAGAACAACCAGAAACATCGTAAACGTTGATGTTCACCATAGAAAGAGAGAAGTAGGAGCAAGCGGATATACATTTAGTAAGCTCATGGGCTTATGGATCAACGGCTTTACTGCATTTAGTATCAAGCCACTTAGAATAGCTACAGCAATGGGAGTTGTTTTTGCCCTGTGCGGATTCGCATACGGCATATATACTGTAATTAAAAAGCTGATGTTCCCATTACTGCCATCTGTAGGATTCAGCGCACTTATGTCAGCCGTAGTATTTATGGGCGGAATGCTCATGTTCATGGTAGGAATGGCAGGCGAATATATAGGCCGAATCTATATATCACAGAATAATAATCCTCAGTACGTAATCCGTGAGGATACAGATAATAAGGCAGAATAAAAAACTATGAGGGTACAAATGAACGTAATAGTTACAGGGTCAGCAGGATTTGTAGGATGCAATCTTACTGAAAGACTTATAGAAAAAGGTTATAAAGTATATGCATTTATAAGACCGGGTTCAAGCCATAATGAGAGACTTGAAAAGCTCGTTCCTGAAAGCGATGGAAGGCTCGTACTCGTTGAGTGTGATATGAGTAATATATTAGAAGCTGCTGATAAGATCACAGATAAATGCGAGGTGTTCTATCACCTGGCCTGGGCAGATGGAAGAGATGATTTTGCAAGGCAGTATAGCAATATAGATCAAACACTTAATGCCCTTACACTTGCTGATAAACTTGGTTGTAAGAGGTTCGTAGCAACTGGATCACAGGCTGAATACGGACTTGTACCAAATGGAGAAGAGCAGACAGAAGATACACTGCTTAAACCTAATACAGCATACGGTGCTTGCAAGGTTGCGGCATATTATCTGTTAAAGAGACGCTGTGAACAGATAGGAATGGAATTCATCTGGGGCAGAATCTTCAGTATATATGGTAAGTACGAAGGTGATGGCAGACTGATTGTAGACCTGACTAAGGCTATCCAGAGAGGTGAGCGCAAGCAGATGACAGCAGCCACACAGAACTGGGATTACCTGTATACAAGCGATGCTGCAGATGCGCTCATAGCACTTGCAGAGAAAGGCCGCGCAGGAGAGATTTATAACATAGCAAACGGCGATTACCACGAACTAAAGTATTTCACAGATCAGATTGCCAGCTATTATGGGGACAAAGAGCAGATTGAATACGGAAGTGATTCAAGAACTCCAGTATCACTTCAGCCATCAGTTAGTAAGATATTTGCTGATACTGGCTGGAGACCTTCAGTTGATTTTATGGATGGTATAAAAAAAGTTTATGGGACAAAAGAAGCTATTAAATAAGAAAAAAATATCTGCATTCATATATGGGCTACTGTTATCAGTAGCTCTTGTTTGGGGATATCAGCTAGAGACAACTGACCATGTCGAATTTGGAAGTGTTACAGCTCTAGCTTTTTTTGTTGTTCTGACTGTTGTAATTACTCTTGCCACATACGGTGTATGGAGTCTTATTGATAAGAAAAATAGTGGTATCAAAAATGCAGATATTAAAAGTACCAAGACCGGCTTAATATCTAAGATATTATCAAAGCCTTTATACACCTGGCTTACACTTTGCATCTTATGTATGCCTGTTTTACTTGGTGTTTATCCGGGCTTTTTTGTCTACGATGCGCAGACTGAAGTAATGGAAGTTATTACGAGGCAGTTCACCACACACCATCCGCTGTTACATGTACTGATGCTGGGCGTAAGTGTTGTCGGAGTGCATAAGGTAACTGGCTCTTACAACCTTGGAATATTTCTGTATATGCTGATACAGATGGCAGTTATGAACGCCGTTTTTACCAAGGCTATCTGGTATCTTAAGAAAAGGGGAGCTGGCATTAATTCCAGAGTAGCAACAGTTCTGTACTACGGACTCTTCCCTACAATAGTTATGTATACACTTTGTTCATCCAAGGACGGATTGTTCTCGGCATTCATGCTGCTGACAGTCATCTATCTGATGGAACTTGCAGAAGATGTAACTGCATTCATGGCAGACATGAAAAAGGTCTTGTCACTAATTGCATCAGGAACACTTATGATGCTCTTTAGACATAACGGTTTCTATGCTTATGTTGTATTTGTAATTATCTATGTTGCTGTGTCTGTAATCAAAAAAGACATCGTCTGGAAGAAAACAGATACGAATGCAAAATCAGGTCACAAGAAATGCCAAATGCAGCTAATAGCAGCATTTCTAATAACAATAGTCTTGTACATGGTAATTAATAAAGGCCTCGCCCTTGCATTAAATGCTGATGACAGTGAGCATCAGGAAATGCTGACTGTGCCAATTCAGCAGGTCGCAAGAGTGTATTATGGACATGCAGATGATATGCCTGATGAGGATAAAGAGGTCTTATATAAATACATAAGTGAAGAAGGTCTTAGCCATTACACACCAAGGCTTTCTGATATTATAAAGCTGTATTTTGATAACGAAGCTTATGAACAGGACAGCCAGAGCTTCTGGAATCTGTATTTTAAGTATTTAAAAAAGTATCCAGCAACATATATTAATGCATGGTTCATGACAAGCTATGGATACTGGTATCCAGGCGCTGTCATAAATGTATATCAGGGTAACACAGTATTTACATTTACTTATACAGACAGTTCATATTTTGGCTACGAGGTAGAAGAGCCGGGAACCAGAGAGAGCCTTATACCTGTAATTGATGAGCTATACAGAATGTTATCTATTGAGAAATTCCAGCAGAATATACCAGTGATATCACTCTTTTTTGCTCCTGCTGCATATTTCTGGTTTGAGCTGATGCTTGTATTATATGCGCTAACTGGATGCAAGAAGATTAATAATGAGAACAGGCAAAAGGCATATAAGTTCATACCACTTATGCTGCCACTTCTCGTGTGGGCTACAGCACTTCTGGGTCCTACATACCTGGTACGATACGTAATTATTTTGTGGTATCTGCTACCGCTTATTATCAGGACTTCATTAGAATAATATGATGGTTAACTATAAATATGATACAAACTAAGGAAGGCATTATGAATAGAATTTTATACAAAGACAATGCAATCAAAATAGTAGTGCTGATACTGGCGCTTATATCTATAGTATCTGTTTTTCCACTGAGAATATGGCAGAGAACTATTACGGAAGGTTCCGGTGCACCAATAGCATCTGAGACTTCATTTATAAATGACAGTCACGATGTGGTGCAGAAGTTCATAACACAGTACGACAGGCTCGATTCACTTGACCTGTATATTACCAAATTAGAAAGAGGCAGATACCTGCAGGTAACACTGTATCACGAAGACATGACTGTTGCCTTTACCAGATATTATGACCTTGGAGATCAGGAGATTCCTGGATATGTGAGAATACCTGTAAATCTTGATGTTGAAGTCGGAGAGACTATGACACTTATCGTATACGGGGTTAAGTCTACATTCTATGCTGGAGTTGAGGACGCAAGTCAGGCAACATCCGCATATGTTCTGGACTATGCATATCATGACACAACAGATGCTACAGGCAAGCTGGCCGTCAATTATAACTATGAACAGCCTATTGGCAAGAAGGATTCAGCCGTAATCATTCTGGCGATAGCTGTAATTGCAGCAGTGATAATTGGAACGGTATCTCTTGTCTATAGGAAAAAAGAAAGAGATGCAGTTGGACTTGTAACTGTCAGAAGAATAATACAGTTCACAATGAACCCTATAATCATAGTACTAACACTTGCCGGAATCGTATTGGTAGGTCCAATGCAGATGTTCAGCCATCTGACAGAAGATATCGTATTCTATGAGATTGGTGTTATCTTAAGTGGTCTGTCGTTATTATATGCAGTCAATCACACGCCAGCTCCTAAGGATGACAATAGTATTGTAAATCCTAGGAATCTGTGCATGATGGCAGTTATAGCGGTTGCCATCTGGTACTGCTGCGAGTACATGAACGCACTCTATACTATTTATCAGACACTTGCTGAGCGCAAAGAAGTTATATGCCTTCTGATACTGATAATCCTGACCTTTGAATGGGAAGAGGTATTCAGATTATATAATCTTGTATACGGAGTTGCTGCTATAATCGGCGGCATAATATATAGAAATTCACATCTGATTCCTGATACGGAAAAAGAGTACGACCTTAATAATGCAGCTATGACTTACGCAGTTATAATTGCAATACTTGCAGGATTCATAATCCTTAATTTGCTAAGCCTTGCAATCAAGAAGATCGACAAGCTGATGCACAAGAATCACTTAGACAGAAGCGGTAAGCTCTCACTTAATGTTTTTGGAATAATGATAATTGCATTTATGGTACTTGCAATTATATTTAGAAATACCAGATGGTGGGGAGTTGTCCTCGGCCTTATTACAGGCGGAATCTACATAAGATATGCAGTTAACCCTAAGATTCGTAAGAATTATTTGCAGGTTGTTTCATGTGGGCTGATGCTGAACTTTGTAGTATCAATGATCTACTGTTTGTTGTTCAGATTTTTTGCTGCATTTAATATGGGAAGATTTCCATTCGTATTCCATACAGTTACTATTACAGCTGAGTACCTTACATTTATGGAATGTACAGCCATGATCATGCTGATAGGCAAGATGTACAGAGCCAGAAATGAAAAAGAAATCAAAAATGTGTTTAGATATATATGGAAAGAGTTCATGCTCTTCGGTGCAGTATCAGCATATTTGATATTCACTGTATCCAGAACAGGATATCTTGCATGCGGAGTTACACTTATACTGATATTCTTTGTGACATTATCTGATACCAAAGAGCACAGACTTGCATTTGCATTGAAGAAGATAGGAGTTATGATCCTCTCAGTTATAATCTGTTTCCCTGCAGTATTTACATTACAGAGAATCGTACCTTCTATGGTTGAGAGACCTGCGCTCTATGATATAGAAGAGAGCAATAACGTTCAGTTAAATGGCGGAACCAACTGGGATACTACATTTCTCATGACTACAAGACGATTTGTACTGCTCTTTGGTGAGAAGATACTGGGCGCCAATCTTGGGGATTATGACAATCCTGATGACAGATACAATTATTATGAAGATACAGGTCTTCCAATATATGGTGAAAATGGTGTCGAGCTCTCTGAACATGATTCTGAAGTAAGAAGAACTGATGCATACGGTCTTATTATGGAAGGCAGTCTTGAAATGTATGATGACTATTTTGAACTGTACACAACAGCCTTTGAAGAGGAAGGAATGTATGAAAAGGCCGCAGAAAGGCTTGCAGAGAAATATAAGGACCTTGAACTTGACGAAGGTGATACAATATTAAAGCCGATGTTATCAGATGATAATTCTGAAACAGAAGATACTGATGTAAACGAAGAAACTGAATCAACAGAAGAAACTGAACCAGTATCTGATGAGACTTCAGATGGCGTATATATAAAGGTTACAGTAGAGAATGAAGTGATGCTCTCTGAAGGTGATGAAGCAGATACAGAAAATCTTGAAGAAAATTCAGAAACCTCTTCTGCTGATGGTCTGTTTAATGGTAGAATATCAATTTGGAAGTCATATCTAAGTGAGATGAATCTTACAGGACATGACGAGATGGGAGCAACTCTTCCAAGCGGCGAAGTTGCAGTGCATGCGCACAATACATACCTTCAGGTTATGTATGACCATGGCATTCCAACTGGAGTAATATTCACACTTTTAATTGTTGGAATATTGCTGGCAGGTGGAGTATATTATAATAGTAAAAAAGATGAACAAACTGGAAGCTTGCTTCCATTTGCAGTAGCTGCGGGCTTTGCAGTGGCTGGACTCAGTGAATGGGTATTCCAGCTGAGCAATCCATTAACAGTTGCGCTTATTCTTTCTACAGTGCCACTTATGTTTAAGTTTAAGGCAGGAAAGAAGTAAGAATAATAATAAAAGGGAAAACAACATATTATGGAAAAGAAAAATTTTTCATCGAAAAATTTTAATTTCCAGAAGTTTTATAGAGTTCTGGGATTATTGGTATATGACATTATAAGTGTAATTGCTGCCAGTTATCTGGCTATCCTCATGAGATACGAATTCCATGTGGATTTGATACCTGGTCAGTTCCTGGATCCTATAGGTGAATTTTTGGTAATTAATATAATTATTACGCTTATAGTGTTCAAACTATTCAAGTTATATGACAGCTTGTGGGCGTTTGCAGGAGAGACGGAGCTGCAGAACCTCGTCGTTGCCTGTGTTGTATCAGGAGTTATTGATGCTATTGGACTACAGTTCTTCAAGCATGACAATCAGGTAGTTCCTCAGAGTTACTACTTCCTATACACATTCCTGCTCATTACATTTATATTCATCTGCCGTTTTTCATACAGATTTTTCCGCAGTATGAAGAACAAAAATGACAACAAGAATAACGGAACATCAGTAATGGTAATTGGTGCTGGTGAGGCTGCCAATGTCATCATCAAGGAAATCGTTGGTAGTAACTATTCTACAATGGTTATCAGATGTATCATCGATGATGACTCACGTAAGTGGGGACGTTACATTCAGGGTATTCGAGTTGTAGGTGGCAGAGACAAGATCATCGAATGTGCTGATCTGTATGACATAGATGAAATTATCGTAGCTATACCATCCCTTTCCAGAAAAGAGATGAGAAAGATCCTTGAGATCTGTAAGGATACTAACTGTAACTTAAGATCCCTTCCTGGTGTATACCAGCTTGTTAATGGTGAGGTAAACGTCAGCAGACTTCGTAACGTAGAAGTAGAGGATCTGTTAGGACGAGATCCTATTACTGTAGATATTGATCAGATTGCCGGTTATGTGCAGGGCAAAACAGTCCTTGTAACAGGTGGTGGCGGATCAATTGGTTCAGAGCTGTGCAGACAGATAGCGAACCATAAGCCATCTAAGCTGATCATCGTTGATATATATGAAAACAACGCATATGACATTCAGCAGGAGCTGAAGACCAAGCATCCTGATATGGATTTCGAAGTACTAATAGCATCAGTCAGAAATACTAACCGTATCAACTGGATATTTGAGAATTACAAACCTGACATTGTATATCATGCAGCAGCTCATAAGCATGTACCTCTTATGGAAGACAGCCCTAACGAAGCTATCAAGAATAATGTATTTGGTACATGGAAGACAGCAATGGCAGCTGCCATGAATGGATGTAAGAAATTCGTACTGATCTCTACAGATAAAGCTGTAAACCCAACTAATATCATGGGTGCCAGTAAGCGTATCTGTGAGATGATTGTTCAGACATTCAATAAGCATTATGATACAGAATTTGTAGCAGTTAGATTTGGTAACGTACTTGGTAGTAATGGTAGTGTTATTCCTCTGTTCAAAAAACAGATCGAAGCAGGCGGACCTGTAACAGTTACAGACCCTAACATTATCAGATACTTCATGACTATACCAGAAGCAGTATCACTCGTACTGCAGGCTGGAGCCTATGCTAAGGGCGGTGAGATATTCGTACTTGATATGGGTGAGCCAGTCAGAATCCTCGACCTTGCTGAGAACCTTATCAAGCTCAGTGGCTATAAGGTAGGAGAGGATATCAGAATAGAATTCACAGGTCTTCGTCCTGGCGAAAAACTCTACGAAGAGATGCTGATGGATGAAGAAGGATTGCAGGATACAGCCAATAAGATGATTCACATTGGTAAGCCTATCAGCATGGATGAGATGAAATTTTTCAAACAGCTGGAGGAACTCAAGATTGCATCTACTTCTGAGTATGCAGATGTAAGAAAGCTCGTTCAGAATATTGTTACAACATATCATCCAGAGTCTAATGCAGAAGACAGAAGTGATGCTCACAAGAAGGAACTTGAAAGAGTTGCTGATATGATAAATGAGTCTGAAGAATAAACATATTACTATCAATAAAACGACTCATATATAAAGATGATTTGCCCTTGGTGACAGTGGTTACCAGGGGCTTTTTGTGATAAACTATATGAGTATATTTGTACAAAAAATAAGAGTAATGGGGTACATGTAAATGGATAAAAAGTCCAAGAGAAAGCAATGGCATCTGGTATTGCTTCTGGACCTCTGCGTCATGATAATTTCATTTCTAATAGCAATGCTATTAAGATTTAATATTCTATACGAAGCGATGAATAAGGGCAGATGGTATCCATCGTTTTATAGGACAATATTGCTATTTATAATTATAGGTTATTCATCCTGGGTATTATTATCAAATACCAAAGGGCCGTTACCTTCACGTCAGGATCCGCTTGAAAAGACTTTGCAGGTAATCAGGAACCAGAGCGCTCTGTTAGTTATGATAATACTGGTATTATTCGTAATTCATAGAGTTGATGATATATCCAGAACTGTTATAGCGATTCATCTGATTCTAAATGTAGTGTTCGACGTTCCAGTAAGATTTGCAGTTGGTAAACACATTCTGAAGATAGAAGAGTCCATGTGGAAGGATTATAACGTAGTCCTCGTCACAGATGCAGCATATGCCAATACATCTATGAGATATATTCAGGAACAGGGTATTACCAATATCAAGGGTAAGAGCCTTAATGGTATGAAGGTCACAAGCCTTATACTGGCAAACGGAGATGCAACTAAACTTCCTGATAATATAGCAGGCATGGTTAAGGGAAGCGTTTCACATATGCCTTCTCGAGAGAGAATATCAGAGGTGGAAGCGATTGTTGTTGGGCATTTGACTATAAGTGAGGATGAGAGAAGAAAACTCGATATGTCATTAAAAAAATATGGAGTTCCAATTTATTCTCAGCTATTCGATCAGGGACTTCCAATCGCTCCAAGTGCAGCATGGTCTGTAGGCGGACAGCTCGTTACACTTTATACAGGAATGACTAATAAGTGTCCTGTACTGGGTGTAAATTATAGTGTTTCAAACGTTGATGAAGCGGTTCATTATGTTAGAACTAACAGAGATGAACTAAGCGGAGAATATATTTGTTTTTCTAATGTACATACATGCGTAACAGCTCATGATGATCCGGAATACCTCAAGGTGCAGAATGGTGCATCAGTTATATATCCGGACGGATTTCCTATTGCATCTGAGCAGATTAAGAGAGGATATCCTGAAGCAAAGAGGGTTGCAGGTCCTGACTTCATGACTGCTATGTTCAAATCTACTATGGATGGTAAGATGAGTCACTATTTCTACGGCGGCAGCCAGGAAACACTTGATAAGCTAAAGGCTAATCTTGAACAGAGATATCCTGGAATTAAAATTGCCGGAATGTATTCACCACCATTCAGGCCTCTTACAGAAGAGGAAGATGCTGCTGATGTCAAGATGATCAACGACACTAAGGCGGATTTTGTATGGATTGCGCTGGGTGCTCCTAAGCAGGAAATCTGGATGGCTAATCACAAAGGCAAGATAAATGGAGTAATGTTCGGAATAGGAGCAGGACTCGATTTCCATGCTGGTACAATTAATAGAGCTCCTAAGTGGGTTCAGAAAATAGGTCTTGAATGGTTCTACAGATTGTTGCAAGATCCAGGCAGACTTATAAAGAGATATCTTGGAACTAATATAAGATTCCTATGGCTCACAAGAGTGCTAAGAGAAAAGTAAGAAAACTTACAATATAAAAATTACGATAAAAATCACATATTCTTAACAAATATGTCAAAAATGGTTGAATAATTACTGGAAATAATATATAGTAGTTATGTTCAGGGGATGAACATAACTACTATTTTTTGATTCTCCAGACCATGCATTTCTAAAAAGTACACAGAAATTTAACAAAAACGCTATTGAAAAAGAAATAGGCATAGGTTATATTGTTTAAGTAATTATTAAATATATATTACATATGAATTTTCAGAGGGCAGAGTTAGTGAGTATAGATATATACTCGTGTACGAATTAGAGGTCTAAGAGAAGCAATTCTCCTAGGCCTCTTTTGTTGCATAAGACCGGCAAGCGAATGGATGCATAAGGGGGGTAGGTCGCAGGAGATTCAGCCAAACGGAGGGAAAGATATGAAAATTAAAAAGTTAATTGCAACAGCACTAACAGTAAGTATGGCAATGGTAGCAGTTGTAGTACCATCTATCACAGCAAAGGCAACAGATTCTGCATATTCATATGAAGCATATGATGATGTTAATTATGATTCTGATGGAAATCTGGTATCTATAACAAGATATACAGATGGTAAGACATATAATACAGCTGCAGAAGCTGCAGCAGCGCAGGAAGCAGATGCCTATACTATTCCCCAAAAAATCGTATTATCCAATTCGGGTAGAAAGTTCTTCAAAATACAGCTGCGTAACGGAGACTGTACTATCAAGAATAAGAGTGTAGTAGATAATAAAATTGCATCTGTATATGTTGATAAGAATAAGACATCAAGAACAGTATATACAAATGACACAGAGAACAAATCATGTGCCACATACGTTTTCAAGATAAATCCTAAGAAAGTTGGTAAGACATATCTTACATTTGATATCTATAACAGTGCTGGCAAAAAGACAGCATCTAAGAAAATTAAGCTAATAGTTCAAGAAGATGGAACACCATTTAAGAGTGTGACATTTGCAGGTAAGTCACTTATGACTAAGAGCTATTCAAGTAACAGTGACTACATATATGCAGGTAATAAGACCTATAATAATGAGAACAGTGGTCTCTATACTACCAAAGATTCTGGTAAGTTCAAAGTAACTATGAATAAGACATACAAGCTGGTCAAGATCCTTGTAGGTACTAGAACTGCTGAGAGTTCAACAGAAGATGGTGTTACAACAGTTAAGACTGATGGCAGAAAAGTTGATCTGAATATGGATGGTGATACAAATGATATCGTAATGGGGCAGAGCGAAAGTCAGGTAACCTATACATATAAGGTCAAAAAGAATAACAATAAAGTAGTATTATCAACAGTACCAAAGCAGACTACTACTACATATTCATCTGCTGATGTTACATACTCTAAGAATTCAATCTCTAGCACAGCAGATACAAAGTTCCTGGTTGTATACTACAACAAAGCCACTAAGAAATATGGAGTTCAGTCATTCTACATTTATAAAAAGGTCTGACAAAAAATAATAAAACTATATTATTGCAAAAGAACACCCTCCAGTGCCGTATAGGTCGCTGGAGGGTGCAATTGTTAAATAAGTTTTCTAGAAGAATTCTACGAAAGACTTATTTGATGGGCTGTATTAGTTTACGTAGAAAATAGTTGTAGACCACTGGAATGTCTTCTTTGTAGTCTTGTCGTAATATGTTACACGTATATCTGTGGCTGGTAAGATGTATGTGGAATCAGAGGTATTTGTGATAGTCTCGTCTACATCTTTATATTTTGTTATATTTGTTACTTCTCTAGTATATGGAGTTGTACCTATAGTAATTTTTTTGCCGCTCTTAACCTTTTTATATGTCATATTACCAGTTATCGGGTTACCATATTCATCATATTTATCATATGTTCCTGTTACTCCATCACTATTAGTATATTCAATGCTGGTACTCTTATTGGTAGTATATGTTGCAGTATGTTCATAATAATCATTTGAATATATATTTTCAGTTTTAGTATCTACAGCATTATAAGTTGCAACTTCAATTTTTTTAATCTTATATCCTGATGCTGGCTTTACAACAAGTTTACCTTTTTTCTTGGTTGTGTAAACTGTAGTATCTGTTAGACCACTAAATCTGGAACCGCTATTATTCCAAAGAGATGTTCCTGCATATGTAATCTTCTTAAATGGTGAAACGTCATCCTTTGCTACTACAGTTACAGTCTGTGTAGGCATTACTTTAACGCCATTAACATCAGTTACATTATATGTAACTTTATATGTTCCTGCTTTTTTGGCATAGCCATATAAACTTACAGTTGAACTACCACTAATGCTAGTTTGGGCTGAGTTAGAATCATTACTCTTGGTATTATATGTACTAGTGCGCTTGAATAATTTTAGGTTAGAACTGCTGGACTTAACATTTTTTACTTTATAGCCGGAAATATAGAATAGATAGGATTGTGTTCCTGTTTCAATTAGCACATTTGATGGTAACTCTTCATTATCCGTATTACCATATTTTGAAACTTCCGTACCTGTTTGCACTGCAGCATTTGAAGTAATGGCTGCATTTGGCATTAAGAATGCTATAGAAAGTGATGCAACCAAGAAAGATTTAACAAATTTATTTAAACGATTCATGAAAAAATCCTCCATTTATAATTTAATGAATTATAGGAATAATAAGCCATTTATGATTACTTTTTAATAAGTTTATTTATAGTCTTTGTCCATTGATGAACTTCACCAGTTCTGGTATCTGTATATGTAATCTTGATTGTAGTTGGAGCTAAAGCACCCTTTCTATAGTTAGCTTTATATGTTGTATTTCTATTAGTAACTGTTGTATCATCGTTAGTAGTTGTAGAAGTTCTAGTGCAGTTGATTTTGCTATATGTATTGCTAATTACGGTTGAAAGTTTAATTGTCTTACCACTTTTTACAGTTGTCCATTTACGTGAAATAACGTTACCGAATTCATCATATGCTATATTTCCATTTACATAATAGTCTTTGTAAGACTTATGTGTTATAGCAGTACCTGAATATGTATATGTTGTACTATCTGTATTTTCATAATATTCATCTTCATTAGTGAAATAATCAGCAGCTGATATAGTTTTATTTTCCAAAGTACCAACTTCAATCTTATTAATCTTAAATCCCTTAGCTGCTTTTACTACAAGTTTTCCACTCTTCTTTGTTGTGAAGTCATTTGTCTTATAAATGTATTTTGATTTAGTATTCTTATCATACCAAAGAGACTTGCCCGCAAAGGTTACCTTTGTAAAAGGTTTATATTCTTTTGCAATAACCTTAATAGAGCGTTCTTCTGTCTGGATATCATAATTACTATCTCTATAGGTTAAGTTATATTTTATAGTATAGGTTCCAGCTTTTTTGGCATAAGCATATAGATATATTTCATCAGTATATCCAGGATTATAGGATTTCTCATCATAACTTGAAGAATAAGATTCACCATTTATTTTTATTTTAAGATTTGAACTACTAGATGTTACATCTTTGATACCTACATAATCTTTTACTGTAGAATCAACAGCCTGTGCTGCGTTTGTATAAGAATAGACACTAAAATCATCTAAAATAGTCTCAGTCTTTTTAGGATTAATAGTAACTGTTGTTGGAAGATTATGTCTGGCAAGATTTTCGCTGGCCTGTACCTTAGATTCATCTTCTGTCAAAGGATTTGCATCAGTGTCTCTGTTTGCGAAAGAGTTTGTATAGACTACTGTATCATTACCACCACCTACTGTGGCTGCCTTAGAAGCAGTTGCTGGTGCTACAGCGAGGGCTGCAGCCATAGACATTGCGAGCAATGTTGCTCCAATTTTCTTGAAATTCATATGAACTTCCTCCTATCATAAAGAAATTTTTAATTGCTAACTTTTACAAGAACGGAATAAAAGTTAACAGTAACTCGAACATTTAAAATTATAAAATATTGAAAAATCGATAACAATAGACCTATTTTATTTTTCGAAGGAGTTTATATGCAATTTATAAATTGAGATTTTGCTCATCACAATATATTGTGAATTTTATGTGTAATTAACTAAAAAAATGAATCTGTAACCGCAATATCTAGGGTCTGAAAAAAGA
>CAMJFD010000079.1 GCA_946404845.1 uncultured Butyrivibrio sp.
TCATTTTTGGGGATTATTCTCAACCTTTGTCATTTTTAATTTTTGTATATCATATGATATCAACAACTCATATATTATCTTTCTTTATTTATTTGCATGCTTTCTGGCTTTTCGCCTATGTTCACGGGGGATTTTTGCAAGGCTTGGGCCAACTGTTCTAGCGGCAGTTATGAGTACTATTATTCTGAATAATTTATGGAGTATATTCTATTTTTATTTAAATACAGGTGTTGTGCACTTTGAAATATCGGAGCAGACTATATTGTTCGTTGGAGGTTTTCCGGAAATATTGCTGTCGTATTTACTGATATATCTAATCATCAGGTTTGCTCCAGATAGTATAAGAGAGCTTTTTACTATGACACATAGGTATAGTAGTGATTATGATCAAAGTAGTGATATAAAACTGAAAAAAAATGGTCTTGAAAAAAAGGTAACAACATCAGTATTTGTTCTGGTAACAATAGTACTTATGTCAACACTTTTCCTGGGATTGGGAATGTTCGGATTATTAAAAAATGATAGTAATATATATGAAGATGCAGAAACAATCGTAGTTACAAAAGAAGTACCTAATCTTAATAATGGAGATATTGCTAGACTTACAGCAGATAAAAATACATATTATAAAGAATATCTTATAAACTACAATAATAATAAGTATGCAGTTTATATCAAGCTAGTAATGATGCTTATGTGCATAATAATTCCACTTATTAATCTGTATACATCTATGATGAAAAGATCGGTTCTGTATCCAATCATCAAAATAACGAGTTATATGCAGTCATTTGCCAAGACTACTGACTTAAACAGAAAAGAATATGCAGATAGTATACATGAGATAATGCCTCATGGAAGGGATGAAATTAGAGACTTGTATGATTCACTTCACATGCTGGTTGAAGATGTAAACAGATATATTGAAAAGATCCAGGAAGAGCAGAGACTAAAAGAGGATCTTCAGGTGGCAAAATCTGCAAATGAAGCAAAATCAATTTTTCTATCAAATATGTCTCATGAAATCAGGACTCCTATAAATGCTGTTCTTGGAATGGATGAGATGATATTAAGAGAGACTAAAGAGCCAGAAACTGCCAAGTATGCAAATGATATCAGAATTGCAAGCAAGACGCTTCTGGGTATTATCAATGATGTACTAGACTTCTCCAAAATCGAGTCTGGTAAGATGGAGATAGTTCCTGTTGAATATGAATTGTATTCTACCATAAATGATCTCATTAATATGACCAAAGAGAGAGCAAAAGGTAAGAATCTTGATATCAAATTAAATGTAAACAGAGATATACCGCATATATTATATGGTGATGAACTTAGAATCAAGCAGTGTACAATCAATATTCTAACTAACGCAGTTAAATATACAGAGAAGGGGGAGGTTGTCCTTGATATTAGTTATAGAGTAGAAGATGATCACAATATTATCCTCATGGTCAAAGTAACTGATACTGGTTCTGGTATCAAAAAAGAGGATATGGACAAGCTTTTTGCCCCATTTGAGAGAATTGATGAAGCTCATCATAAGACAGAAGAAGGTACAGGTCTTGGTATGAGTATTGTTCGTAATCTTTTACAAAAGATGGATTCTGAGCTGCAGGTGGATAGTGTATATGGCAAAGGTTCTACATTTGGTTTTGGAATCAGGCAGAAGGTTATCAGCTGGGAGCCAATAGGTAATTTTGAAAAACAGTATAATAATCAGAAACAGTATATAGGAGGCTATCATGAAGCTTTCCATGCACCTGATGCAAGAATCTTGATAGTTGATGATACAGATATGAATCATACTGTTATGAAAGGTCTCCTTAAGGAAACTCAGATAGTAATAGATTCTGTAATGAGCGGATATGAAGCACTTGAAAAGGTTAAGACTACCAAATATGATATTATGTTTATTGATCATAGAATGCCTGGATTAGATGGCATAGAGACCTTGGAAAAAATGCGTGAAATGCCGGATAATATAAATCAGGGAGTTCCAACAATAGCTCTTACTGCAAATGTTGTATCGGGAGCCAGAGAAAAATACATCAATGCCGGATTCAGTGCATATATGTCCAAGCCTGTTGAAGGTATTAAGCTGGAAGAAATGCTGATACAGTTATTACCAAAAGAAAAGATACATATGGAGCATGTAGAAGAATTGTCTTCTGAAGATATAGATGGAATATTGGAGACTAATAAAGAAATGGATAAATTCATGAAGTATGTTCCGGAAGATATGAATTTTGACCTGGCACTTAAGAACTGCGGTGATAAGAGTGTATTTCTGGAAGTAGCCAGTGATTATAGAGATTCCGGAAATGCCAAGATGAAAGAAATTCAGAATTATTATGATACTGAGAATTGGGAGAATTATACAATTAAGGTTCATGCTCTTAAGAGTTCATCCAGAATAATAGGAGAAGAAAAACTTGCAGATATGGCTGCAGAGCAGGAAGCTCGTGGCAATAATAACGACATAGATGGTATAAGGCAAAATCATGGCAGTCTTATGAAACAGTTTGAAAGCTGCATAACCGGACTGGATTTCATGTTATCGCATCTGGGATATGATACTACAGATGATGCAGACAAGGAAGTAATTAACAGAGAACAGTTCAAAGAGGCTGAGAATGGACTTCGGGAATTTATAGAAGCATTTGACTTTGATAGCGCAGATGGAATAATGGAAATGCTGCAGGACTATAAGATTCCAGATGAACTTGATATAAGATATCACAAGATCAAAGAACTAATGGCAGCAGTTGATAGGGATGAACTGCTCAAACTATTATCAGAATGAGAGTAGAGACGGAATATGAATAAGAGAGTATTGTTAATAGGCGATGCAAAGAGCTTTATGGTCAACTCAATAGTAAAAGGACTTACGCAGGCAGGGTTACAGGTTGTGACAGCGCTTCCTGTGCCAGATGAAATAGAAAAGGTAGAGGATTGTCCTGAGGTTATTATCCTGTATCTTGAGGACGATCTTGCTGGAATGACAGAGATTCTTACATATCTTGATGACAAGATTGAAGAAGACAGTAAGGAAGCGCTCTTTATGATAGGGGGGCTTGTAGAAAAAGATATGGTCAATGAGTATATTCCTGAGAGGAATATTTCAGGATATTTTACAAGACCTCTTAATGTAAAACAACTTGCAGAGTCACTTGATTCATTTTTTGACATGACAAGCGATGTAAAGTCTGAGGAAAAGAAGAGTATACTCGTCGTTGATGATGATGGTACTATGCTCAGAACCTTGAAAAACTGGTTGTCCAGAAAGTATAATGTCTATATGGCAAATTCAGGAATGAGTGCAATAACACTCCTTGCCAAAAATAAAGTTGATCTTATTCTCCTGGATTATGAGATGCCAGTTGTAAGTGGCCCGCAGGTACTTGAGATGATTAAGAGTGAACCATCAACAGCCAATATACCGGTGATGTTCCTGACTGGCAGAAGTGATAAGGAAAGCGTTATGACAGCTGTTACTCTAAAGCCTGAGAAATACTTATTAAAGTCTATGAGTTCATTTGAACTTATACAGAATATAGATCAATTTTTTGCAGAACACTAAGACATATAGAGGAGATATAGATGGGAGAATTCAACATTTTAAGTGATCTTGTTGAAGAATTCCTGGGGTATTTGAAATTAGTTAAAAAGGCATCTGATAATACCTGCAATGCGTACAAAAGAGACCTTGAAAAATTAGAATTGTATGCTTCCTCAAGAGGTATCACGGATGTCAAAGGAATAACTGAAGATATACTGGGAGATTATATTAATGAGCTAAGAGATGAGCATTTTGCTGCATCTACTATTGGAAGACATATTTGTTCTATAAGAGCTTTTTATAGATTTGCTATAGAAAATGGCAATATTAATAGGGATGTAACAGAATTTCTGCAGGCTCCTAAAGTAGAGAAAAACGAACCAAAGATTCTGACAGAAACAGAAGTGGATGATCTATTATCAAAGCCTGATGATACTACCATTAAAGGCATTAGAGATAAAGCAATGCTGGAACTTATGTATGCAACAGGTATAAGGGTTTCAGAGCTTATTAGCATATGTATATATGACATAGATTTTAGATTTGATGTACTGACTGTAAGAACTTCCAAAGGTCAAAGAATGATTCCATACGGCAGGAAGGCAAAAGAGGCTTTAAGGCATTATCTTGAATTATCAAGACCAAATCTTGTAGTAAATGATACAGAAGAACTTTTATTTGTTAATTATAAGGGTGAAGCCCTTAGCAGACAGGGATTCTGGAAGATGATGAAGACTTATGTCAGAAAGGCTGGAATAAGTGAGGATATTACACCTGATATTCTGAGAAATTCATTCGCTGCCCATATGGTAGAAAATGGAGCGGATCTTGATACCTTAAGAGAAATGCTGGGACATACATATATTACTTCTACAGCTAGATACGTTGGTGGTAAGAATAATAAACTGAGAGAAGTATATAACAGAGCACATGTAAGGGGATGATTTTTTTGAAAAAGAAAAAATGAAAAAATATTGATAATGAATAAAATATAGACTATAAAAAAGTCACTACTGTAAATCATTTATGTAGTGACTTTTATTTTTAACCGTATATTATTGTTTTAAGCCTGTTCAGCTATTTCATATATAAGTCTTTCTGAATCTTCCCATCCAAGACATGGATCTGTGATTGACTTACCATAGATACCTTCGCCAATCTTCTGAGAACCTTCTTCGATGTAACTTTCAATCATAACACCTTTAACGAGACTCTTGATCTCATCGCTGTGGTTACGAGAGTGGAGAACCTCTTTGACAATTCTGATCTGTTCCTTGAACTGCTTATTAGAGTTACTGTGGTTTGAATCAATAACTGCTGCTGGATTTACGATTTCTCTCTCAGCATAGAGCTCAGCAAGAAGACTTAAATCCTCGTAGTGGTAGTTTGTAATAGCCTGGCCGTGCTTGTTGTTAGATCCTCTAAGTACGCTGTGGGCAAGCTTGTTACCATTTGTCTTAACTTCGTATCCTCTGTATACAAATGAATGAGGATGCTGTGCAGCATAGATGGAATTGAGCATAACGCTAAGGTTTCCGCTGGTTGGATTTTTCATACCAGCTGGAACATCAAAACCACTTGCAGTCATTCTGTGTTCCTGATCTTCTACAGAACGTGCACCGATAGCTACATATGACAGAAGATCTGCTACATAGCCCCAGTTCTCTGGATAGAGCATTTCATCGGCAGCTGTAAGACCTGATTCCTCAATTGCACGGATCTGCATGTGACGAACACTTTCGATACCAGCTCTGAAGTCTGTCTTACCTTCTGGATCTACCTGAGAAGTCATACCCTTATATCCATCACCTGTTGTACGTGGCTTATTAGTATAAATTCTAGGAATGAGGATAAGCTTATCCTTAACCTTGTCGTTTACCTTTGCAAGTCTTGAAACATAATCGCAAACTGAATCTTCATTATCTGCAGAACATGGTCCGATGATTACAAGGAACTTATCGCTCTTACCTGTAAATACATCAGCGATTTCCTGATCACGTTCTTTTTTTAATACAGCATATTCCTGTGCCAAAGGGAATGCGTCTTTGATTTCCTCTGGTGAAGGGAGCTGTTGAATGTACTGAAAAGACATTTTTCCATAACCTCCATTGTGTGACTAAAAAGTAATATACCACTTTAAAGTGCAAAAGTAAACTATAAGTTTACCATTATTTCTTATGCGTTCTTAATAACCTCAAGTTCTTCATTAGTAATTCCAAAGGCTCTTGCAACAAGCGCATCGATCTGACTTATCTGCATTGTATATAACTCTGTTACACTTGCGCCCATAGCCTGAAGAGTTTCTGCCATTTCAGCTATTTTGTTCATTTCATCTTGAGCTATAACAGGAATAGGGAGCTGCTCAAGGAATGAACGCAGAACCTTGACACTCTTAAACTTATGCTTGTAATAGAAACTGATAACATTTGAATTAAGAACAGCTTCTATATATCTTACAGGCATATTCTCTATATGAGGAATGATTATGTTGCAGCTGTTCATAGAGAGAGTTTTCTCATTATCATATGCTACAACTGGGCTCTCTGCTATAAATCTGTAGAGAAGTCTTTCCTCGGAGCGGTATATATATTCTGGAGCTACCTGCTGGAATCTCTCAGGATCAAACTTAATATATCTGTCATCTGGCTTATCAATATTGTATTTCATAATATCTGAGCCCTTTAAGATTATTTCATAGCCATCTTTCTGGACTTTTGATATGAGTTCCTTGTTATTACCTGTAACAATACCAAGACCAAAGTCTGCATTGTCTTTTAAGTATACCTTGTTTCCTTCTTCCATTTTGGCAAGAATTGCATATTCTTCATCAGTAGCCAGAACGTCGAGGTTCTCAACTGGAAGGTCTCTTTTCTCTACATTAAATGTGCGGGTAGGAGTGATGATTTCAAGGTCTGTAGCGCTTAGTACATCACTACTAAGTGAGAGAAAATCAGGAGCCTTTTTGGTCTTAAGAAGGCTTAATATAATGCAAGGACACTGTACCTTGTAGAAGATGTCTCCAAGATAATTGATCATTTTGAGCTTGGCATTATCTTTAATATATTTACGTATAGGAAGATGACCTTTTACGCTTAGTACAGATTCTGGCAAGACAAAAGCCAGGCATCCATCAACATTAAGATGTGAAAGGGCACATTCTATAAATATATCTGCAGAGTCAGCTTTTTTGGCTGCGCAGTAATAAGCCTTACTAAGGAGTGTCTGCTGTTCCTTGTTGAAATCATAGCCCCAAGGCGGATTACCAATAATAATATCTGCCTGGATGTCATTATATTCAAGCAGGAAGTCAGATGAACTAAAGTGCTCATGGACGAGCTGCAGTTCTTCGTCTGTAGATATATGGAACTTCATAGCCATATTGATCTTGCAGATAGCAGCAGCGATTACATCGATATCAAATCCGTATACTCTGTCCAGTGAAGCATTATCTGGCAGCTGCAATAGGAAGTTACCTGTTCCGCAGCATGGATCAAGGTATACAGATGTATCTGTAGCATATTTAAGAGCTTCGCTTGTGACTTTCGATACTGTATCTGCATCAGTATAATATGCACCAGAAGACTTACGTGTATTAAGGGATAAGAGTGATATGTACAAAAATCCCAGTGTATCTTCATTAGATATATATTCATATTCCACATTTCTGAGGATGATTTTTTCTATAGGTTTAAAATAGCCCTGTTCAGGTTCTCCGGCTTTCTCCTTTACAAGTTCGCATGCCTTTTGAAGGGAGTCTAATAGTGAGTCCATAACATTATTAGGCAGAAGCGCACGAATCATGAGCTTTTCTGCGCAGTCTAATAAAAGCTGCTCCATAATTGTGTCATCAATCTCTTTGTCTGTAACTGATAAGAGCTTGGATACGGACAACAGGTTTGGTGAATGAGAAGCAACATATGATCTGTACATAGATGATCCAGTCACATATTTTTTATTTCTGCGGGATTTAAGGGCAGATACTTTTCCTGATTCGATAGATTTTTTTAATTCTACGATTTTATCATATTCAAAGCTAGGAACGTTCTCTGTAGGGTTTACAACGGTTATTTTGCCGAGTTTGATCCAGTTCCTTACTGTGGCTTCTGAGATTCCGAGCATCCCGGCAACATCTTTAACACCTATAAATTCTGTGCTTTGGTTTTCTGAAATTATATTTTCTGTTGATTGCTTAATATTTTCGTTAGTCATGTGTATAATTATATGATAAGAGTATTAAAAGGTCAAAAGGACAGTATGGGAAAAGATGAGATTTAAAAAGAAGAAAAAGCTTCCTTATGGTGGTATAAAAAATATAAATTTGTATCTTGAAAAAAAGTACAAAGGAAAACCGGTCATGGTAGACAGGGGTAAGACTCTTATAATTAACAGGCAGTCTATGCAGGAGATTACTGGCAGAAAGGCCAATAACTGCACCTTAGTAGCCATTTCCAGAATCCTTATGTATTATAGGATACGTATGCGTAAAACGGGTATCGACAGGAATATAGGGGATATATACAGGAAAGTCGAAGCCATAGGAGCAGAATACGGGTATACAGATGCAAAGGGTGTTGTACCTATATTTGTAGATGATATAGTTGAGGAAGCCTTTGAAATGTATGGCTATAAGGCAAAGTGTAAAGGTCATTATATATGGTCATTTGAAAAACAGGTAAAAAGAGAAATCGCAGCCGGAAGGCCAGTTATTATGAATATAGCAAGGGGCTTTTATAAAAATCATACCGTTACAGTAATAGGCTACAGAATATATTCTGTAAATGGTAAAGAATATCCTATACTTGCTGTTGCTGATGGCTGGAATAAAGGAGTTCATTATATAGATTATAATGCTTTTGCAAGAGACTTTACCCAGGCTGTATTTGGGTCATTTAATACGACAATTGTGACATAAATTAACTAAATTTAGCAAAAATTAATATTAGATATAGTTATAAAGGTGTATACTGAAATATATAAGATTATAAAATGCTTATATATTTCAGTATTTTTATATATATTTACAAGTATGAGTGGGGCTGTTGTTTATGAAGAAAAGATTAATTTATGTATTATTTTGCGGTTTGATTACTACCGGAATGGTGGGATGTGGTTCTGGTAATAATCCTGGTTCTGATACAGATTCAGATTCTTATAATGAATATGTAGTCAAAGCATCAAAAGATTCTCTGGTGCAGTATACTTCCGGTATGACGGTTAATAATGATAGTGAAGCGTCAGATGCAGGTACTGCTGTTGTAGAAGATACTGATGCAGATGATATAGAAGGAAGAGGAATGCGGTTTGATTACGAAGATGTAACAGAGCAGTTCTCTCCAGAAGCTATTCATATAATAGATAATGTAGATGGAAACATTTTTAGTAAATCATCAGAAGATGCAGTCGATAATATGACTGTTAGTATATCTACTGTTCCAGAGAAGTATGATTCAAGAGATGTTAGTGGCAAGGCATACGTTACACCTGCAAGAGATCAGGGATATACGTATCTGTGCTGGTCTTATGCAGCAATTGGTGCAATAGAAGCAGATCTGTTAAATCATCATACTGACCTGTCTGCGGATACTATAAATCTGTCCGAAAAACATCTTGCATATTACAACATGCATAAAGCTTCAGGTTCCAAGAATGGCCTTATAGATGAAGACTATAGGGAACTTGTAAATGCCATGAATGAGCAGAATGCATGGATATTTGATTATGATACAGGTTACGTTTCTGTGGGAGGTGTAACTGATTATGTAGCATCTATTTTGACAGCATGGAAGGGACCTGTAAATGAGTCAGGGTCAGATGCATTTAATACGCTTTATGGTATGGAAGCTGTTTTTACCGATAATAAAGATCTTCCATCAAGCGCTTACAAGGCAGATTATCATGTGCAGGGAGTGTATGAAATACCAGCTACCAAGGATAATCTGGATGAAGTCAAACAGCTCATTATGGAACATGGAGCGGTTACCTGTTCTGTAAATAGTAGTTCTGCATATTGGAATAATAGTTTTAAAGATATGTATGATTACAATGAATATGGAGAGGGTAATCTTGCTGATCATGAAGTTCTGATTGTCGGATGGGATGATGAGTATCCAGCATCTAATTTTGGAGTGACTCCTCCTGGTGATGGAGCATTTATAGCCAGAAACAGCTGGGGACAGATGTATGGTGAAAATGGTTTTTGCTATATAAGTTATTATGATAATATCGTTACTAATAATAATATTGCAGCTTATGATGTGGTTACTCCTTCAGAGTCTGATTACTATGATAATAACTATCAGGTTGATGGATTTATAACTTATACAGTATCAGCGCTTGAAGACAAGCTTAATTTAGTATATGCTGAGTCTGATAATTCTAATCCTTATGGAGTTTTATATAACGTAGAGGATGGAAATGAGACTGTAAGAGCAGTAGGCATATGGAGTCTGGAAACCAATACTTCATATGAAATAAGAATATATAAGAATCCGGAAGTTCAAAATGGCAAGATCAGTTTTGATTCATTAGGAAATCCAGATGCTATTCAGACAGCTGCAGCAGCTACAGGCGGTTTCCATACATTTGCGCTTGATACTGAAGTTGATGTAGATGTGGATGATACATTCCTGTGCCTTGTTATTCCTATGCAGGATGGCAAACTTGTATATGAAAAGGCAATGAATAAAACAGGTGAATCTAATTATGATGAGTGGAATCATCTGACAGGTAACATCCATACTCAGAATACAGCCAGTGGTAAGAGTTATTATCTGAACAAAGACGGTGATGGTCTTGAAGTTCAGACTGACAGGGATTTCTCTGTCAAGGTATATACAGATAACAGGTAATAATTAAATCCTGTATTAAATGGGAATGGAGATTTCAAATGAAAAATGTAACACTCGGAACAACTGGCATTACTGTTCCTCAAAATGGTTTTGGGGCACTTCCTATCCAGAGGGATGATACAGATACTGCTGTTAAGCTCCTTAGAAGAGCTTATGAAGGTGGTATGAGATTTTTTGATACGGCAAGAGCATATTCTGACAGTGAGGAAAAAGTTGGAATTGCCTTTGAAGGTATGCGTGACAAGATATATCTGGCAACTAAGACTCAGGCCAAGACACCTGAAAAATTCTGGGAGGATCTTGAGACTTCTCTTAAACTGCTAAAAACTGATTATATTGATATTTATCAGTTCCATATGGTCGACAGGTGCTACAGACCTGGTGATGGTACGGGTATGTATGAATGTATGCTTGAAGCCAAAAAGCAGGGCAAGATAAGACATATATCCTGTACAGCTCACAAGATAATGGTGGCTATGGAATGCGTGGAATCTGGTCTGTATGAGACTATGCAATTCCCATTCAGTTATCTTGCATCTCAGAAAGATATAGATCTTGTAAATTTATGTAAAGAGAAAAATGTTGGATTTATAGCAATGAAAGGTCTTGCAGGAGGTCTTATTAACAGATCAGATGCGGCAATGGCCTTTATATCAGAATATGATAATGTTGTTCCAATCTGGGGTATCCAGAGAGAAAAGGAACTTGAAGAGTGGATTTCATATATGGATGAAACTCCTACCATGACTGGAGAAATAAAGGAATTCATAGAAAAAGAGCAGAAAGAATTATCTGGCGATTTCTGCAGAGGCTGCGGCTATTGTATGCCATGCCCAATGGACATTCAGATCAATAACTGTGCAAGAATGTCACTGATGCTAAGACGAGCTCCATCAGCCAGCTGGCTTACAGATAAATGGCAGGCGGAGATGGCCAAGATAGATAGTTGCATCAACTGCAAAAAGTGCATGAGCCATTGCCCATACGAACTAAATACACCAGAACTCTTAAGAAAGAACCTCGCCGACTACAAGAGAGTACTCGCAGGAGAAGTTCAGGTATAATATGGAAATTTAACTAAAATAGGATGCCATTTAGGCATCCTTTTTTTCTGGGAGGAGGGGGCATTCGGTGGGGAACCGTATGCCCCGGTATGAAAAAAGTTTTGTTGGGGAGTGAGAATTTTTATTCTCAATAAATATATCGGGCAGTTGATACAAAACTTAACGGTAAAAAGTGCATAATTTTTTGACATTTTATTGTGCTTTTTTACTATAATAAATATGCTATGGAAAATTATGATAACAAGTATGAAGTATTAAAACATTATTTTGGATATAAAGAATTCAGAGAAGGCCAGGAAGATCTGATTGACGGAATACTAAGTGGAAGAGATGTTCTGGGAATTATGCCAACTGGAGCTGGCAAATCGCTGTGCTATCAGGTGCCGGCTCTTATGATGAAGGGAATAACTATAGTAATATCTCCATTAATATCACTTATGAAGGATCAGGTAAGAGCCCTTAATGAAGCCGGTGTACATGCTGCCTATATTAACAGTTCGCTTACAGAGGGACAGATTGCCAAGGCACTGCAATTTGCTGCGAGGGGAAGATACAAAATAATATATGTAGCTCCTGAAAGACTTACAACATACGGATTTCTGCAGGCTATGAAACAGGTGGATATAAGTCAGGTGACAGTAGATGAAGCACATTGTATATCAGCATGGGGACAGGACTTCAGACCAAGTTATCTGAAGATACTGGACTTTATAGCTATGCTTGATACAAGACCTGTAGTCAGTGCATTTACAGCTACTGCAACAGAAGAAGTAAGAGAAGATATATTGAAGACTCTCAGATTACACGATCCTAAGATGCTGATAACAGGATTTGACAGACCGGCATTGTATTACGGAGTAGTAACTCCATTAAAAAAGGATAATTATGTTCTGGGATATGTGAATCAGCATAAGGGAAAGAGTGGAATAATATATTGTGCTACGAGAAAAAATGTTGATAAAGTATATAGTCTTCTTGTGGCAAATGGAGTATCTGCAACAAGGTATCATGCAGGTATGGATGATGAAGAAAGGCGCATGGCGCAGGATGACTTCATCTATGACAGAGCAGACATAGTAGTTGCAACTAATGCATTTGGAATGGGAATAGATAAATCCAATGTAAGATTTGTTCTTCATTATAATATGCCGCAGAGCCTTGAAAACTATTATCAGGAAGCAGGAAGAGCTGGAAGAGACGGCGAAGAGGCAGAGTGTATTCTGTTATATTCAGGACAGGACGTAGTGATTAACAGATTCCTGTTAGATAGTAAAGAAGATAATCCTGATCTTACAGTTGATGAGACTTTGGAAATAAAAAGGCGTGATGAAAAGAGACTTCAGGCAATGATCAATTACTGTCTTACTAAAGAATGCCTAAGAGAATATATCCTTTTATATTTTGGTGAACATAAAAAGTGTGAATGTGATAACTGTTCTAACTGTCAGATGGAATACGAGGAAGAGGATGTAAGTGATATAGCAAAGGCTGTGATAAATCTTGTAATGGAACTACGCGGAAGATTTGGAACTGGTCTTGTATGTCAGGTCCTTATAGGATCAGGAAATGCCAAAGTAAGGCAATATGGTCTTACAGAGAGTCCTTCTTATGGAAAACTTTCAGGTTATGGAGAAGGTGAAATCAAAGAAGTTATATCTGAGCTGATATTCCAGAATATTCTAAAGAAGACTGATGACAGATATGGTCTCCTAAGGGTAGCGGATGGAGCTGTAGATGTGGTAACAGGAGAAAGGTCAGTTATTCTTAAGAAGCCTGTAAATAACGATGCATTAGATTATGAAAATGTATCTGCAGGAATGAAGAAGCATGTAAGATCTGCTTCATCTAGATCTAAATCAAAGGCAAGTACTTATGTATTAAACGGGAAAGGCGACGAATTATTCGAGCAGCTGCGTCAGCTAAGGCTTGATATTGCCCGTCAGGAATCTGTTCCGCCATACATTGTCTTTTCTGATAAGGCACTTACTGATATGTGCGTCAAGACACCTGCAACTCTAGATGAAATGCTGGATGTAAGCGGAGTTGGTGAGAACAAATTAGACAGATATGGCAAACAGTTCCTGGACAAGATCCTAGAATTTACAGGCGGTTCAAAGCCAAAACTATACCTGGACTGAGGCGTATTAATTATAAAAACTTCCCACACCCCGGAAGGAGATGAAACAGTCATCTACGCGCTT
>CAMJFD010000080.1 GCA_946404845.1 uncultured Butyrivibrio sp.
GGGCGGTATGTGGACTACTCCTAAGCACGGACCCTCAGACATGTGACACACGGCATATTGGGGAATACCCTGTGCCCTTCATTTCGGTGAAAAAGCGTGTAGATGACTGTTTTATCTCCTTCCGGAGTGTGGGAAGTTTTTGCTATTAATATGCAGAAAGGCTGACGCCAAATAAGCGTCAGCCTTAATTTTAATAATCAATGATTATTAACTTTTAATTATTTCTCAACACCGAACTGAGGATCGTTGTTTCCTGAGTCTGTTGTGAACATCTCAAGCATGTTGATAGGATCGTTGAAATCTGCAAGCCATCCTTCTCTAGCGAAGTCGAAGTTACCAGCCTTACGATCATCAAGGAATACATTCCATTCTTCTGAAGAAATGTTCATTGTGATACCGATTACAGCAAGATCCTGCTGAATTGCTTCTGCAATCTTGATGTGTCCTGTACCATCATTTGTGATGTAGTTAAGAGTAATTGGTGTGCTCTCTGAAAGCATGTTGTTCTCATCGAACTCATAACCAGCCATCTTAAGAAGAGCTACAGCATCTGTTACAGATGTATCAGAATATAATTCATCATAGTAACCAACTGCTTCTTCGTTAGGATATGTATAAGCATCATCGTTTGTCTTGAATTCACCACCGTTACCATCCATCATTGCTGCTGGAATGTAAGATGTAGCAACCTTCTGACCTGTCTGACCAATGTTTGTAGCGATGTAGTCACGGTCGATAAGAAGGCTGATAGCAAGACGCATGTATGCAGCCTGCTGAGCTGTCTTACCTTCAAAGAGATCACTGTTAACATTGAATGCAACATAGTATGTACCAAGGTTGTCTACGATATGGAACTCTTCATTTGAAAGAAGAGACTGAATTTCATCTGTAGGAACTGTATCGATGAAGTCTACATCACCTGAATTATAAGCTGAGTATACAGCTGTATCATCAGCACTAAGCATAAGGTGAATCTCATCAAGAGTTACATTTTCAGCATCATAGTAGTATGGGTTCTTTACATAAACCATAGACTCATCATGCTTCCACTCTTTAAGTACATAAGCACCTGAAGTAACAAAACCTGCTTCCTGAGCCCAAGCGCCTGGGTTTGTTTCATAATCTGATGCAGATTCAACAGCTTCCTGCTTAACAGGATAAAATGCTGGGAATGCCATAAGATCAAGGAAGTATGCACATGGTGAACCAAGCTTAATTGTAAGTGTAGTATCATCTACTGCTGTTACATTAAGATTACCATCTGCATCTTTGATATAATCTGCCATGTAAGAGTAATCAGCACCTGTTGTAGGATCAGCAAGTCTGTTCCATGAATATACAAAATCATTAGCTGTAAGAGCTGAACCATCTGACCATTTAAGATCTGACTTAAGTGTGAATGTATATTCAAGACCGTCATCAGATACTGTGTAAGAATCAGCAAGAGCTGGTGTAAGCTCACCTTCAGCATCATATGTGTAAAGACCTGCAAATGAGTTAACTGCAAGACATGCACCATCTACTGAAGAGTTAAGAGCTGGATCAAGGTAAGCTGGCTCTGAAGCAAGCTGTGCCTTAAGGATTCCATCTTCTGTTCCTGTTGTATACATGAAGAACTTAAATCCGAAAGCATTTGAATAAATACCATCAAGATTTGATCTCTGCATATAAACATCGTTGTAATAATAGATTGGAATAACAGCACCTGTTGACATAAGCATATCTTCAGCCTGATGCATTAGGCTCTCACGTTCTGTTAAATCAGTAGCTGACTTAATCTGACTGATAAGATCATTGTAAGATGTCCAATCTGGAGCTGCTTCATTATATGAAGCACCTGTGAGATTACTTACAGACTCAACAAGTCCTGCAACACCTGCACTAACACCACTTTCTGTAGTTTCACCCTCAGCTGACTCTGCAGCTTCTTCAGAAGTTTCAGCTGTTTCTTCTGTTGTTTCAGCTGTTTCTTCTGTCTCTGTGCTTGTCTGTGAATCGTTCATTGATGCACCACAACCTGCAAGTGAACCAACTACGATTGCCATAGACAGCAACATAGCAATACGCTTTTTCATAAAAGTTCCCTCCTGTTTTTTTGAGGTCAAAGCCTCCACTTTTTGTAGCTACTGTAGCTATAATAGCCACATGCTATATAAGGCAGATTATCTGCCAAAATAACGCAATGTATATATTTTCATATATTCATTAACGGTATTTCCTCTATTGAATAATACTAAATTTAGTTAATTAAAACTACCCCAAATAGTACAAATGAATAGATTATTATTTATTAAAGCAAGCTACCTTATGTCCATTACCTCTATCTTCGAGAGTTGGGCACTCCATAGCACATCTCTCTGTAGCATAAGGACATCTTGTTCTAAATGCACAACCAGAAGGTGAATGAAGAGGACTAGGTATCTCTCCCTCAAGAGTAATTCTCTTCCTTGTTCTGGCAATGTTAGGATCTGGAATAGGTACTGCGCTGAGAAGAGATGTAGTATATGGATGAATTGGATGTTCATTAAGCTCGTCCGCATCTGCTATCTCAACAATTTTTCCAAGATACATAACTGCAATTCTATCTGAAATATGATGAACAACTAAAAGGTCATGAGCGATAAACAGATATGCTACGCCCAGCTTCTCCTGTAATTCTTCAAACATATTTACAACCTGCGCCTGAATAGAAACATCAAGTGCTGATACAGGTTCATCACAAACGATGAACTTTGGATTAACTGCAAGTGCTCTGGCAATACCGATACGCTGTCTCTGACCACCTGAGAACTCATGCGCATAACGTGTTGCATGCTCAGCATTAAGTCCAACAGTCTCCATAAGAGACAGAATCTTGTCTCTTCTCTCACCCTTACTTGTGTACAGCTTATGTACATCCAGAGGTTCTCCAATAATATCTTCAACTGTCATTCTAGGATTCAATGATGAATATGGATCCTGGAATACCATCTGCATTTCTTTACGAAGATGTGGCATGTTCTTCTCTGTTACAAGCTCTCCATTGTACCAGAATTCACCACTTGTAGGCTTATAAAGGTGAAGGAGTGTACGACCAACAGTTGTCTTGCCACAACCTGACTCTCCAACAAGACCAAGTGTTTCACCTGGCTTGATATCAAAAGAGACACCATCTACAGCCTTAAGAGGAATAGTTTTATTCCAACCAGTTTTAACTGGAAAATGCATTTTTAAATCTTTTACTTCAACTAAGTTCTTTGTTTCACTCATTTAGATGCACCTACCTTTTCCTGCTCCATCTGCTTTTTAACGTTCATCCAACAAGAAGCAAGGTGGTCTTCACCAACCCAGATTTCTTCCGGAATCTGTTCAAGACAAATCTTCATTGCGTTATCGCATCTACTACAGAATGCACAACCCTTTGGCATATTCAGAAGGTTGATAGGTGTACCTGCTATAGGGATTAATTTCTGCTTCATATTCTGAGTTGATGGAATAGAACGAATAAGTCCCTTTGTATATTCATGTGAAGAATGATAGAAAATAGCGTCTGCTGTACCTCTTTCGCATACTCTACCACCATACATAACGATAACTTCATCACACATACTTGCAATAACACCAAGGTCATGTGTAACCATAATTATTGCCATTCCGAGCTGTTTCTGAAGGTCTTTCATCAGCTCAAGAATCTGTGCCTGAATTGTAACGTCAAGAGCTGTTGTAGGCTCATCAGCTATAAGAATATCAGGTTCACATGCAAGTGCCATAGCGATCATTACACGCTGTCTCATACCACCAGATAATTCATGAGGATACTGCTTAAGTCTCTTTTCAGGTTCATTAACACCTACAAGAGTAAGCATCTCTGCTGCTCTGGCCTTAGCCTCTTCTTTATTTCTGTCTGTATGAAGCAGAATAGCCTCCATCAGCTGATTTCCAATTGTAAATGTAGGGTTCAGAGATGTCATAGGATCCTGGAAAATGATACTACATTTCTTACCTCTGAAATTTTTCATCTGCTGCTTGCTGTAATTAAGGATATTTTCACCCTTATAAAGGATTTCTCCTTCTACAACCTTACCTGTACCAGCAAGAATCTGCATGATTGAATATGCTGTTACACTCTTACCTGATCCAGATTCTCCAACGATACCTAGAATCTTACCGGATTCAAGTGAGAATGAAACACCATTTACTGCCTTAACTTCACCTGAATCAGTAAAGAAGGATGTATGTAAATTTTTTACTTCTAATAATTTTTCACTCATCTTAATTTAATCTCCTGCGCTGAACTACTATTATTTCTTGAGCTTTGGATCAAGTGCGTCTCTAAGTCCATCACCTAATAAGTTAAGTGCCAGAACTATAAGACAGATTGTAAGAGCTGGGAAGAACAGTTTGTATGGATAACTCTGTATACCTTCTCTTGCTGTGTTAGCCAGTGAACCAAGTGATGGCATAGGAGCCGCAACACCAAGTCCGATGAAACTAAGGAAACTCTCTGTAAAAATAGCTGATGGAATCTGAAGTGCTGTTGTAATAATAATTACTGACAAGCAGTTAGGAAGAATGTGCTTCCAGATGATTCTGCCTGGTTTTGCACCAATTGACTTGGCTGCAAGTACATACTCATTTTCCTTAACAGAGAGAATCTGACCTCTTACAAGTCTTGCCATACCTACCCAGTACAGTAGACCAAATACAATAAAGATAGAAACCATGTTAGTACCAAGCTTTGCTATGATACCGTTACTATCATTCAATACTTCTTTTAATACAACAGATAACAGGATGATTACAAGCATATCTGGTAATGAATAAATAACATCGACAATTCTCATCATTATCAGATCGATTCTGCCTCCGGCATATCCTGAAATACTACCATATAAAACACCTATAATAAGAACGATGATACTTGCAAAAAAACCAACCGCAAGTGATACTCTTGTTCCGTATACTACACGGATAAAGTAATCTCTTGAAAGTTCATCTGTTCCGAAAATATGTGGGAATAATTTAATTCCTGTTTCAGCCATATATTTCTGTTCATTCTCAGAGAACTGGAATGGTCCAAGATTCATAGCTGTCTTATCTCTTACTCCGTTTACCTTGAGGATTTCTGAATATCCATAAGGAACAACCATTGGTGCAAAAATGATTACGAGAATAATTGCAACCAATACGATGATACTGAATATAGCAAGTGGATTCTTGAAGAGCTTCTTCATACTATCTTTAAAGAATGTAGAAGACTCACTCATTACATCCTGCTGTCTTTTTTCTTCCTCAGTAGCCTTTTCGAATTTAGATAAATCAATCTGCATACTGAGTGGATTTTTCTTTGGCATATTATTATCACTCATTAGTGGTACTCTCCTTAATTAATCAAATGTAATACGTGGGTCAACAAGTTTATAAACAAGATCACTTATAAGGTTCATACCAACCATAAGGACCGCAAGGAAAATTGTTGTTCCCATAATCATAGGATAATCACGGTTTGTGATACTGGTTACGAACTTAGAACCCAGTCCACCAAGAGTAAAGATACTCTCAACTACCATACTACCTGTAAGAATTGATGCAATCATAGGACCTACATATGTGATAACAGGTATAAGGGCATTTCTAAGTGCATGTTTGAAAATAACAAGTACCTGACTTACACCCTTTGCCTTAGCTGTACGAACATAATCCTGTCCGAGAGCATCCAGCATACTGGTCTTAGTTAATCGAGTAATATATGACATTGGATACAGTGAAAGTGCTATAACCGGTAAAACATAGTTATGTGAATCAGCACTCCATACCTGGAACCAACCAAGTTTCATTGAAAATACATATAATAAAATAGTTGCAAGAACAAAGCTTGGTACAGCTGTTGCAAGTGTTGATAAGAATACGATGATTCTGTCAATAACTGTATTTCTCTTAAGTGCTGCAATAGATCCAAATACGATACCGCATACAATAGCAATTGCTGCTGCCATACCACCTACTGTTGCAGAAACTTTGAAAGACTCCAAAATTGTCTGTGCAATATCTCTTCCTGTTTTTGTTGAAATACCCATGTCACCATGGAATAACCCCTGTACATAGATAACATACTGTTCTAATAGAGGCTTATCCAGATTATATCTAGCCTCAAGTGCTGCTTTAACCTGTGGACTAGAAGCCTTTTCTGAATTGAATGGACCTCCTGGGATTGCGTTCATTGTAAAAAATGCGATTACAGTGATAATGAAAATTGTCACGATAGCAAGCAATACCCTCTTTACAAAATACTTAGCCACTTTTATTCTCTCCTTCTTCATAGCTTAAACGTAATAACACTTCGTAGCACTAAAGCGATTACTACAAAAAAGAGCAATGGATTATTATTAGTACTCCATTGCACTAGTTATACGTCATATGCAGTAACAGACTCCCTCTGTCAATACAAATAGTAATTCTAAGCACGCGTACACATAGTGTCAATACTTATAAACCTTGTTATTTTCACATAAATAAAGAATATTTATGCACGATTATATATTTTAATGCATAAAATACATCAATTGCAAGCATTAATTATCATCAATTGAATATTTAATCAAAATATAACAAAGTGAATTTTTTTTAATTTTTGTGTTTTTATGGTATAAAAAATGTTATTCCGTATATATCTTATCTTTTATATATGATATTGTCAAAGCAGAGCATACCATTGTCCGTACACGACGGACAAAATTATTCTTTTTTATGCTTTTTGATTAAATATTCATGATTTAGATCCATAAATGCATAATATTACTCTATATTCATTATTTGAGTCCCTTTATTCATCTATTATTGTATACATGGATATTTTGCAATTAGAGAATATATATTTCCCACTACCTAAATACATATTCAAATATATGACTATAAAAATATTTTATCACACTTTTACACTTATTTTCGTATATATTTATTTTTAATATTATTAATATACTTATAATAGTATTAAAAGGTAATTCTCTTATATCCAGGAGGTATTTATATGAAAAAGATGAAAGCAATTTCTATATTACTAGTGTCCATGCTGGTAATATGTTCCTGCGGAGCTTCTGATTCTCAACCAGAAACAGAAACAGAAGAATCTACTGTTACTACAGTCAGGGTAATCAATAGCAAGGCTGAAGTATCCTCACAAATGGAAGATCTTGCTACTGCTTTTAATAACAGTCAGGACTCTATAGTCGTCGAAATAGAAACAATTCAATCAGGTGTTGATATACAGTCAACAATTAAAGGTTATTATCTTGCAGATAATATGCCCGATATAATCAGCTGTGAATCCAGTGGATTTGAAAAATGGGAAGGTCTTTTAGTAGATCTAAGTGACCAGGCCTGGGTATCTGATACAGATGCAGCATATACAGACAGTACATATGGCGTACTTGGATTTCCTTTTGCTACAGAAGCAATAGGATTTGCATATAACGCAGACATACTATCTAAGGCCGGTATTGATCCTACTAGTCTCACAAGTCCATCCGCATATAAAGAAGCCTTTGAAATCCTGGATAGTAAAAAGGATGAACTTGGACTTACTGCTGTAGTTGGCTACTGTGCAGAAGATCAAGTTCTATATTGGTCTACAGGTAACCACATATTTGGTACATATATAGATGCTGGTCTTGACAGAAGTGATACAACTTACTTTGATCTGATTGAACAGGGCGAACTAGATGACACAAGAATTACAGCATTTTCAGAATTTATAGGAATGCTCAATCAGTATTCAGATCCTGCTCTTCTGACAACAGGTACATATGATGATCAGGTACTTGGATTTGCTTCTGGTAAATATGCATTTGTAACTCAGGGTTCATGGATCGGTTCTACTATCACAGCATCTGAGGAATATCAAAATGCCGGCAGCTTTTCTATAGGAATGGCTCCATATGCATTTCAGGATGGTATAGACACAATACAGACCAATGCTCCATCATGGTGGGCTGTTGTCAAAGAAGGTAATACCGAAGCTGCAAAAGAATTCCTTAACTTCTGTTATAGTGATGCTGGCCAGCAGATACTCGTTGAAGAAGCTGGATTTGTAAGTCCGTTTAAATCATGCAAATATGTAGCATCTGATCCATTTGCACAGGTAGTTACAGATTATGTGGCCGACAGCAAAACTTCATCCTGGCACTGGATGGGCCTTAAAGAAGGCATTGCCCAGAATAATATAGCTCCTTGTTTTAAGGCATATGCAGAAGGTACCTATGATTCAGCCGGATTTGTAAGTGCCCTTAAAAAGGCAATTGCAGAAGCTTATTCAGAACAATGAATTAGACTAATATAAACGAAGAAAGGAAATACAAATATGAGTAAAGATAATAATTCTTCAGTTATAAACCAAAAGCCTAGTCTGATTCAAACAATACAGTTTCAGCTAACGGCTACCAATATAATACTTCTTATATCATTTATACTAGTTATGTTTTTTGTCTTACAGGCAATGAAAACAAGTACTAATTCCAGTAAGGAAATGTCAGATTATGTTCTAAGTCTTAGTACTACAGAATCTCAGCTAAAATCTGATGTAACATCACTCTTTGATCAGGTTCAAGGCTATGTTATGGCAGATGCAACAGAAACAAAAGAAGCTCTAGCACCTGTAATAGAAGAAGCAAAAACATCTGTTACTTCTGATATTAGTGATCTAAAATCTGTATTTGCAGATTCTGGTAACGAAGAAGTAAATGATGCTATATCAGATATAGAATCTCAATATAGTATTCTCGAAAGAATGCTTGATGAGTCTATGGCTTATAGTGATGCTGGAAGTACTGAAACGGCATCTGATACTCTTTTTGAAAAAGCAGAAATTCAAAAGGTTGCTATTTCTCACAGCTGTGAAGTTATAGATGTAGCAATACAGCAAAAAGCTGTTGAAAGTAATAATTACATGACTTCTCTATTAAATAGTGGTCAGAGAATTTCAGGAATTGGTACTATAATTTTTGTTGTTATTATTGCACTTAGTTTCCTGTTAAGTTACAAGCTAATAATCAAAAAGATTCAGAACATATCAGGTGAACTTGCATCCATAATTACAGATATAGAAAATAATAAAGGTGATCTTACAGCAAGAATAAAGACAAAAAGTTCATCTGAACTACTACTTATTATCAATGGTATAAACCATTTCATAGAAACTTTGCAAGGAATTCTGGGTGAAGTAAAAAATGGTACTACTATTCTGACACAGTCATCAGAAAATGTAAGATCCCAAATCAATCTTGCAAACGACAATATAACAAACACTTCTGCTGCAATGGAAGAATTATCAGCCAGCATGGAAACAGTTTCCGGCACAGTTTCTGATATTAATAATAAAGTTTCCGAAGTCCGTGATGCAGCAACCGACATTTCTAATGCTGCCAAGGACGGAACAGTAACTGCTTCTGAAATAAAACAGGAAGCAGATGAAATTAAATTAAGTGTATCCAAAAAGATTGCAGATACAAGTTCTAAGATGGAGAATCTAAACGTTGTACTTGAGCAGTCAGTAAAAGACAGCGAAAAAGTTGGTCAGATCAATCAGCTGACAAATGATATTATGGAAATTGCAAACCAGACTAATCTCCTGTCTCTTAACGCTTCTATAGAAGCCGCAAGAGCTGGTGAAGCAGGTAAAGGCTTTGCAGTTGTAGCAGGTGAAATCAGCAATCTTGCAGAAAACAGCAGGCAAACTGCTTCTAACATCCAGGTAATAAGTGATGAAGTAACAGAAGCTGTAAAGGCTCTATCTACAAATGCCAAGGATGTTATGGAATTTATTAACACTACTGTTCTCTCTGATTATGATGAATTTGCAGCAACAGGTGAGAAGTATGAAAAGACTGCTGATATAATCGGTGATCTTCTGGATAAATTTACAGAAAAAGCATCTCACCTAGATATCATTATGGGTGAAATGGCAGACTCTATCTCTTCTATAAATAACTCAGTTGCTGAGAGTACTCAGGCAATTGGAATGTCAGCAGAAAATGCTACAAACATGGTAGGTGAGATCAAAGAGATTAACGAAGCTATGGAACAGAACACTGAAGTTACTGAAAAGCTTGATGAAACAACTAAACGTTTCATATCATTATAAATTATAAAAAAAGTATAAACTCTCCGTCTTAATAAAGTCTTAAAAAAATCTTTTGAAGTTCTTTTGTTTATACTTTTTTAATAATTTCTGTTTCTACTATATTAATAAGGAAACTATTTTGTTTTAAAAATAAAGCCTATAACTGAAAGCATTGTCTTTCAAGCTATAGGCTTTTATTTGTATAAACTATTTAGATAGAAATCGATATTTCACAATATCCATCTCTTTATAATTCGTTTATAAATTCATTTAATTACTTCTTGATAAGAAGTGACTTACCTGACATTTCTTCAGGCTGCTTCTCTCCCATACACTCGATAAGTGTTGGAACGATATCAGCAAGACATCCATTCTCACGAAGAGTGTAATCCTTGTCATAGTTTACAAGAATAAATGGAACTGGGTTTGTTGTATGAGCTGTATGTGGCTGACCTGTCTCATAATCAATCATCTGATCAGCATTACCATGGTCAGCGCAGATGAACATTGTACCATTGTGTTCAATAACTGCATCTACAATCTTACCTACACACTGGTCAACATATTCAACAGCCTTAACAGCAGCTGGGATAACACCTGTATGACCAACCATGTCTGGATTTGCAAAGTTTGCAACTACTACATCATACTGATTTGAGTTAATAGCACCAAGAATCTTCTCGCAAACTTCTGGAGCACTCATCTCTGGCTTAAGATCATAAGTAGCTACATCCTTAGGGCTGTTAACAAGAATTCTGTCCTCACCTTCATTAGGCTGTTCTACACCGCCATTAAAGAAGAATGTTACATGAGCATACTTCTCTGTCTCAGCGATTCTTGCCTGCTTAAGTCCCTTTGATGCAAGCCATTCACCAAATGTATTTGTAAGAAGAACCTTCTTGAATGCAACATCCTTATTAGGAATAAGTGGATCATAGTCTGTAAAGCATACAAACTTAACATCCTTTCTTGCTCCTCTGTCAAATTTATCAAAATCGTTATCGCAGAAGCAATGAGTAATTTCTCTTGCTCTGTCTGGTCTGAAGTTAAAGAATACTACAGAATCTCCGTCCTTAATTGTAGCAACAGGCTGTCCATCTTTCATGACAACTGTTGGCTTAACAAATTCATCTGTCTCATCCTTATCATATGACTGCTGCATAGCTTCATGAGCAGAAGCTGCTGTAACACCTTCGCCCTTTGTAAGTGCATTATATGCAAGAACAACTCTGTCATAGTTGTTATCTCTATCCATTGCGTAGTAACGTCCTGATAGAGTTGCGATTTCACCAACACCAATCTCTTTCATCTTAGCTTCGAGCTGATCAACATAGTTGATACCACTCTTAGGTGGTGTGTCACGTCCGTCAAGGAAGCAGTGAACATATACCTTTGTAAGGCCATTTCTCTTAGCCATTTCAAGAAGACCATAGAGATGTGTAATGTGACTGTGTACACCACCGTCTGAAAGAAGACCAAACATATGAAAAGCTGAGTCGTTCTTCTTGCAGTTCTCAACTGCATCTACAAGAGCTTCGTTTGTAAAGAAATCGCCATCTTCAATAGATTTTGTAATTCTTGTAAGCTCCTGATATACGATACGTCCAGCACCCATATTCATGTGTCCAACTTCTGAGTTACCCATCTGTCCATCTGGAAGGCCAACTGCAAGGCCGCTTGCGTTACCTCTTACAAAAGGGTACTCTTTCATAAGTCTATCCATAACTGGTGTATTTGCCATAGCAATTGCATTTCCTTTTGGATTGTCATTAATTCCATATCCATCAAGAATCAGTAATACTGTTGGTTTTGAACCTCTCATTATATCTATCCTCCTGTGTGATACCATTCAATATATTTAATATCTCAGTCTCGAGATTATCTGAACAGTAATTAATACTTTTTACCAAGGCTTATTATATACGAATGAGCGGGGTGTGACAAGCAATTAACAAACTTTTAATAGATATTATTCAATGTTTTTATAGACCACAGTTGTAAGCTATAGCTAACATTATTCATAGACTTATAATCATACTTTACAAGCATATATCAAATAATATTAAAAACCATCTTCCATATCCCATCTGACACAAATCAGAAGACTTCCCTCTTTCACACCAATAGTAGCCGCTTCATCAATTATAAATTCATTACTGACGCCAACAGGGAAATCACTTGTTAAATCCATATTCTCAACCTGATACTCAGTACCTGTAATAGTAACCCCTACCGATACCGGAGTCAGACTAAAAACAGAAAGGCCTCCTGTCATTCCTTTGTGAAAACTAATTATTTCATTTTCTGCAATCATCATCATCTGATCATGTGCCATTATATAACCTGTAGCGCCGTGATGCTTGATAAACTGCAAAACCTGAATATTGGCAAGCGTATGATCCACACGATTTCCACCAAGAGCTCCATAAAGATATATTTTCTTAAATCCAAGTGAAAGAGCCTTTCTAACGGCATATAAAGTATCTGTATCATCTTTTTCCTTAGGAAGTTTGATGACTCTTTCCGGATCAAGCTCCATTATTTCCTGAAGCGTACGAACAGCTTCCATTCCCATGGATGGCAGAGAATCAAAATCTCCTACTATCAGATCAGGCATTATCCCCATCTGTTCAAGATAGGCAAATCCACCGTCACAGGCTATTATATAATCATCTTCTTTTCTGTTAATTTCAACCGGAGTAAAGTCTCCAGCACTTACAATAATACATTTTCCATTCATAATATTCATATCCCACTTACCTTATATTATGCTTCCCAAAGCGCAGAAGCTGTTGTGGATATTCCATCAGCACCAGCTTCAAGAGCAGAAACAATGTCTTTTTTGCTCTTAATAAGGCCTCCTGCTATAATCGGGATATCAGTCTCCTGTCTGAGTTCACTTATTATTCCGGGCATTATTCCAGGCATAATTTCTATTGCATCAGGATTGTACTGAGCAATCTGCTTTTTCATGGTATCAAATGCCATTGAATCAATTACAAATGTTCGCTGGATTCCTAATAGTCCCAGCTCTTTGGCTCTTTTTATCTGCATAGGCTTTGTGGATATAATTCCCTCTGCATGGGTACTTTCCTTGATGAAATCCACAGCCACTTCTTTGGAGCTAAGTCCAACAACCATATCTGTATGTACAATTGCAAGTTTTCCTGATTCCTGAACTTTTTTTACAATATCAGATATAGTCAATATTGTTCCATATAATATGAATACAACGTTACTGTCCGTCTTACATGCACCTTCAAGGCCTTCATCATTTTTTACCGCTGTAACTATCGGTGATTCTTCTAATAATTCAATAATATTCTTCACTTTCAAATCCCCCTTAGAACAAAGAATGGCCTAAACCTCTTATTATTATAAGTGGTTCAGACCATTTTGTAATCACCTTTGACACTTTATGATATACGAATTGCTCCATGACTAAAGTCATTCTCGCAATTCTACAAATAT
>CAMJFD010000081.1 GCA_946404845.1 uncultured Butyrivibrio sp.
TGTCGTAGAAAGAAAAATCGTTCGAGGGGATGTAGTTTATGCCTGCTTCCTTCTGCTTGAGGAAGCTCTCTTTTCGGAGATCTTTAGCTACGCTGCGAAGTTCTGTCTCTGTGATCTCATTTTTGAAAAACTTCTCGCAAGCGAATTTCAATTCTCTGTTTTTGCCGATTCTCGGATAACTTGTAACTGATGTCTTCATGTTGTATGACTCCTTTGCTGTAGTGTGCTTCTTGTTTCAGAAGTATAAAGGGAGTCGGACGGCTGGTAAAATATAAAAAGATGTAGTATAACCATAGGTATAAACTATGGATAGGTAGTAGTGTTGCAGGTATAATCTATGGTTATAGTAGACTATAGATTGTACTTATTCAGGAGGGAAGATATGACTCTTAAACAGCTTAGATATATTACGGTAGTGGCAGATACCGGGAACATCACCGACGCTGCGAAGAAGCTTTATATCGCGCAGCCCAGTCTCACTGCATCGATTCAGGAGATTGAAAAAGAGTACAATATAACAATTTTCAACAGATCCAAGAAAGGTATTGAGCTGACGCTTGAGGGTGAGGAATTTCTGGGATATGCCAGGCAGGTGCTTGAGCAGGCCAATCTGATAGAGGAGAGGTACAGCGGAACGGTAACGGGCAAGCACAGATTCTCGGTTTCGTCGCAGCATTACTCATTTGTGGTGGAAGCCTTCGTTGAGCTGCTGAGGAAAGCCGGCGGTGACAAGTATGAGTTTCATATGAGAGAGACCGAGACATACGAGATAATCCGGGATGTTGCAATGCTCAGAAGTGAGATAGGAGTTCTTTATCTGAATGAGTTTAATGAGACGATTATCAACAAAACTCTGCGAGATAATAACCTTACGTTTGCGTCACTGGTTAAGGTGAAACCACATGTCTTTATCGGAAGGAAATCTCCGCTGGCAGGGAAAAAGAGCCTCTCACTGGAGGATTTAAAGCCCTATCCCCGCCTGTCCTATGAGCAGGGATCGCACAATTCGTTTTACTTTTCCGAGGAAATACTCAGTACCGCGGATTCGGACAAGGAGATAATCGTTCGCGACAGAGCCACACTGTTCAACATGCTGATCGGTATGAACGGCTATACCATTTGCAGCGGTATAATAAGTAAAGAGCTGAACGGCCCGAATATCATAGCCAAGCCCCTTAATGTCAATGATTACATGGAGATTGGATATATCCTGCCCAAGGCCATCCGCCCATCATCGTTAACACTCGACTACATAGACATCCTCACCCAAAAACTCCACCTTTAATACTAGGGACGGGGGCAATGTCATTTAGATAAGACATCCCCGCCAACTCACATTTATAACTAAATATTTTTCTGAAATCAGAGGTGAAATGCCCTGACTCAAATTTTCTCATTGAAAGTCTCCTCTACGTTATAATTTCTTATCTTCCTTAATCTTGTGTAGAAATAGTGTTCCAACTATGGTAGTTAACACTTCTGCTATTATGAAGGTACTCCATACGAGCCATATAAAGGATGGATTGTTTATGGCTATTTTGCTGAATATGTAGGCTATTGGGAGGACGAACAGGAATTGTCGTAAGATTGAGAGCACAAGTGACTGCAATCCTCCTTCAAGAGCTTGGAAGATGCCTTGGTAGGCTACGTTTATTCCAGCAAATATAAAGCTAAGAGATATCACTCTTATGGCACTGATGCAGTATGAGGCAGCTTCTCCGTTTAGGCCAAATGCATCTGCAAAGGCATTTGCAAATATTAGTAATGCTATCATTCCAGCGGCCATTATGATTATGGTATATATCATACCGTATTTGATTCCTTTCATTGCATAACCTTTTTACAAAAAAATAAGGCGTAAGTTCCGGAATATCTAAATCCGGACTTACGCCTTTTGGCTACGCGATTAGTTTAATTTAAATATGATTTATAATGCTTTTTTTCAGCGAAAACTATTTTATCAAAAAAAATAATTTTGATGCAAGAATTTTTTTTGAGATTTTTTGCAACATTTTGGAAGTGCTAACTGTATATAAGGTATAAAGCGGTAATTAGAAAAAGAAAAAGTTTATAGGTAAAGAGAACAATAAAAAAATGGAGGACAATTATTATGAAAAAGATGTACAAAGGAATCTCAGTTATTGGTATGGGAACGTTAATTACAGGATTGCTGGCAGGGTGCGGCTCTTCAACAGCAACAGACACAGGTATGTGTACTGATAGTACATATGCAGTACCTGAAAGCGCTAGCTTTGATTATGCAGACAGTTATTACGATGAGGATTATGAGTATAATACAGAGATTAAGGATAATAACAATGAATCATATGAGGAGATCGAAGAGAATGGATATGATCTGGTTCAGACAGATCCTCTTTCTACATTTGCTGCTGATGTAGATACAGCCTCTTATGCTAATGTCAGAAGGATGATAGAAGATGGCTATGATATAGATGAAATAAATGCAGATGCAGTCAGAACAGAAGAGTTTCTTAATTATTTCTCATATGATCTAAATGATCCTGAAGGTGATGAAAAATTTGGATTTACAACAGAGATTTCTGAATGCCCATGGAACGACGAGCACAAGCTTATGTTCGTAGGTATGAAGACACAGGATGTGGATTATGATAGCCTTCCTGCATCAAATCTTGTATTTCTAATAGATGTATCAGGTTCTATGTTCAGTGATGATAAGCTGCCTCTTCTGCAGAAAGCTTTTAACAAGCTGGTTGATGAACTTCCAGGTGATGGAACAGTTTCTATAGTTACATATGCTGGAAATGAAAGTGTAATTCTATCTGGTGAGAGCCTTGAGAATAAGGATACTATCAAGGATGCTATTGATTCTCTCGAGGCGGGAGGATCTACTAATGGTCAGAGCGGAATAGAGAAGGCATATGAAATAGCCAAGAAATATTATATAGATGGTGGTAATAACAGAGTGATCCTTGCTACAGACGGAGATCTGAATGTAGGCATTTCATCCTCTGATGAACTGGAGAAATTCATTAAGACTAAAAAGGATGATGGAATATTCCTGTCAGTACTTGGATTTGGAACAGGTAATCTCAAGGATGATAATCTTGAAAGAGTTGCAGATTGCGGAAATGGTAATTACTCATATATAGATTCTATGCTTGAAGCTAAGAAGGTTCTGGTAAATGAGATGGGTGGAACACTTCTGACTGTTGCTAAGGATGCTAAGTTACAGGTAGAATTCAATCCTTCAAGAGTAAACTCATACAGACTTATTGGTTATGAGAACAGAGTTATGGATGCAGCAGATTTTACAGATGATACCAAGGATGGTGGTGAAATAGGTGCTGGTCACAGCGTAGTTGCGCTATATGAAATCGTTCCAGCAGACAGTGATAATGCTATAGATTTAAAATATGGTGATAATTCAGATACATCTGATGAAGCAGATTTCTCAAGCGAGTATGCAACTCTTAGTGTCAGATACAAAGAGCCAGATGAGAACAAATCAAGTGAAGTATCTGTAGTAATAAGTGATGATGCCTATAATGAAGAGGGCAGTGACAACATTAGATTTGCGGGCCTTGTAACAGAATTTGCTATGATCCTTAGAGGAAGTGATTACATGGGAACATCATCAATAGAGGATGTGATGAACCAGTATTCAGAACTCAGTTCTGATTTCAGGGATGAGTATAAGGATGAGTTCTATTACCTTGTAAGAAAACTGTCATGATTATAAATTTTGGGAGCTGCATACTGGTTTATTTTGGTATGCAGCTCTTTTAGCTGCCAATATAAGATTAGTTATAATTTAGGTAAACATAGCATAATGAAATGCAAAAGTAAATTATGACTATGGAGGCAGATTATATTTATGAAAAAAAGACTGATAATAGCATTAGTCATTATTGAGCTGATACTTATTATAGTTAATATATTTAGATTCAATAGAACTGAAAGTTATGAATATACTTCAGATGATTTGTATGTAGCATATGAAGATGAGAACAGTAATGAGACTATTTATGAATCCGGATGCTATGCGGATCACAGTAATATAGAGGGATCATATGTAGTTACTGATATGTTAAACCTCGGCATAGGAATCTATACTATATCAGTAAATTATAGTAGTAACGCATCAGGAGACTGGCATACATGTTATACAACTCTTGAGTCAGAATATGATACTTCAGATGAGAACACAGCTAACCTTGTTAATTGTGATCATATTGCAATATATTCTGGAGATAAAACAGCAACATATAGAGCTTGGGTCAGATATGACTCAGCATTCAGAGTCAGAACTGGTCCGGAAACAGATAGTACAGGTGATGACATGTATGTAATGGTTAATAGCATTACTGTCACATATATGAGAATGCAGACGATAGCTCATGAGACAGTTAAGCTGCTATTTGTATTACTAATAATCAATCTGGCTATATATTTGTATTTGCGTAAGAGAACAGAACTTATAAAGTTTATCAAAGACAAAGAGATGATCATTGCAGGACTACTCTTTATAGTAGCATTTGCAAGCTATCCACTTGCTTATAGAAAAATATATTTTGGTGATGATATTTTTTACCACCTAAGGAGAATAGCATATCTTGCAGAAGGCCTTACTACAGGGCAGTTCCCTGTTCATATATATCCAGGATGGGATAATGGCTATGGATATGCTGCAGGAGTAGGATATGGGGACTTGTTACTATATCCGCCTGCAATATTATTTTCTCTTGGATTTTCACTGCAGTTTGCATATAAATTCTATATCTTTTTGACTAATGTACTTACTGCATTTATTTCATATTATGCATTTAAGAGAATATCTGGTAAGGACCAAATTGGTCTTGTTTGTTCAGCGCTTTTCTCACTAATGGGATTCAGACTTCATAGTATATATACAGGAGCTACAGTTGGAGAGTACGGCGCATATACCTTCCTGCCACTTGTGCTTCTGGGATTGTGGGATATTTATAATAGGAACCATAAAAGAGGTGAGATAACACTGGCAATAGGAGTAACGCTTACGTTGTCATGCCATGTGTTGACAACATTTATACTGGCACTTGTAATTCCACTTTGCTGCCTTATTTTATTTGAGTGCACTATTAAAAAAGAAGTGCTGATACCTTTATTAAAAGCACTGGGTCTAATTGTATTATTAAATCTGCATTTTATAGTTCCGCTAATAGATTACATGCTCTTCCAGGGAATGGCAGGAAATGCTATTAACAGTATGTTGTGGGGACGAGGAGTAGAATTTGTAGAACTGTTTACTTATGTTGCAGATGCAAATGAAGTAACGGCAGGGTTCCTGGGACTTGGTTTTATGACAATAGTTATAATATGCCTTGCAGCAGGATTTATATTATCTGGCAGGTTTGCCGGCAGAACCAGTATATACATTAGACTTTTTGTACTGAATATATTACTGATATTCCTTAGTTGTAATTCCATGTTTTATTACTGGACAATGGATAATATTCCGTTATTATATAAGCTCCTTGCTAATATGCAGTTCCCATGGCATTTTCTGGATGTGAGCTCTGTAATGATTGTTTTCTGGGCTTCGTTAGTATTTGGCAATATGAGTTCTGATAATTATAGGAATTCACTTCCAGTAGCTGTTGCAGTTACATGTACATTATGTCTTGTACAGAGTGGGAGCTTTTTGGGAGTAGTGGTAACTGAGAGTAATACCATAACAATGTTTGATGATACGGCTATTAGTGGCAATTTTGCAGCTGAGTTCTCTATAGATGGAGCGGAGTTGAGTCTAACAGAGACAGAGACTGATATGGTGGTTCGTGACACAAGTCTTGGCGTAGAAACTTATGTAACAGATAAGAGCGGCTGCAATATAACAGCTTATGTTAATAATCCTTCAGAGGAGACAGTTACTATAGAAGCACCTCTGTGGGGGTATAGATATTATAAGGCAACAGCTGATGGTAAGAGACTTACAACATCTATGGCAGAGAGCAAAAAACTTGCTATAGAGATTCCGGCAGGCTTTTCCGGAGAGATTAAGATATATTATTCTGAGCCAGTTCATTGGAGGCTTTCAGAGCTGTTATCACTTGCAACTCTTTTGTATATATTAGGGGCATTCAGATTTATAAAAGGCAAGAGCCTTAAGAAAATATTCACTTGATTTTTTTTACTGCGTAAGGTAAATTATAGGTGTTATATGACTGGCGGATTAAATGGGTAAAACCATAAGGGAGTATAACTAATATTGAATGTCGACCGCCTGGGCAACCGTTTGTGTATGGTTACTCAGGCGGTTTTTTGTTTAATAAAAGGAGTATAGAATGACAGAACTTGTAAAAGAACTATCAGGAAACGCTTATCCAGGAAGAGGTATCGTAATCGGTACATCTGAAGACGGAAAATATGCTGTAACAGCTTATTTTATCATGGGTAGAAGTGAGAACAGCAGGAACAGGGTATTTGTAGAAGATGGTACAGGAATCCGCACACAGGCATTTGACCCATCTAAGATGGAAGATCCAAGCCTCATCATCTACGCACCAGTTCGTACACTTGGTAATTATACAATCGTTACTAACGGTGATCAGACAGATACAATCTATGATCTTATGGATCAGCAGTATACATTTGAGCAGGCTCTTAGAACAAGAGAGTTCGAGCCAGATGCTCCTAACTACACACCTAGAATTTCAGGTCTTATGCATGTAGCAAACGGAGAATATGATTTTGCTATGTCTATTCTTAAGAGCAATCATGGTGATCCATCAGCATGCCACAGATTTACATTCACATATGACAATCACAAGGCTGGAGAAGGATACTTCATTCACACATATATGGGAGATGGAAACCCACTTCCAAGTTATGAAGGTGAGCCAACACTTGTAGATATTAAGGGTGACATTGATACATTTACTGAGAATGTATGGAATGCACTTAATGCAGATAATAAGGTATCTCTTTTCACAAGATTCATCAATATCGAAACAGGTGAATACGAGAGCAGAATCGTAAATAAGAATAAATAATATAGTAGAAAGGATATCAAGATGAAAGAATTAGCACTTAAATATGGTTGTAATCCTAACCAGAAGCCATCAAGAGTATATATGGAAGATGGAAGTGAGCTTCCAATCGAAGTACTGAACGGAAGACCAGGTTTCATTAACCTTCTCGATGCACTTAACGGATGGCAGCTTGTTTCTGAACTTAAGAAGGCTACAGGCCTTCCAGCAGCTACATCATTCAAGCACGTTTCACCAGCAGGTGCAGCAGTAGGAACACCTCTTACAGATATTGAAAAGAAGATCTACTGGGTAGAAGATATGGGAGAACTCACACCACTTGCAAATGCTTATGCAAGAGCAAGAGGCGCTGACAGAATGTCTTCATTTGGTGATTTTATCTCTCTTTCTGATAAGTGTGATCTTGCAACAGCTAAGCTCGTTAAGAGAGAAGTATCAGATGGTATCATTGCACCAGATTATGATGATGATGCACTTGAAGTACTGAAGGCTAAAAAGGGCGGTAACTACGCAGTTATCAAGATAGATCCAAACTATGTACCTGCACAGCTTGAGAAGAAGCAGGTATTTGGCGTAACATTCGAGCAGGGACACAACTTCATTGAGATTGGCGATGACATGCTTTCAAACATCGTTACAGATAATAAGGAACTTCCTGAGCAGGCAAGAATTGACCTTATCATCTCTCTCATTACTCTTAAGTATACACAGTCTAACTCTGTATGTTACGTTAAGGGTGGACAAGCTATCGGTATCGGAGCAGGTCAGCAGTCTAGAATCCATTGTACAAGACTTGCAGGCAGCAAGGCAGATAACTGGTTCCTCAGACAGGCACCACAGGTTCTTGAGCTTCCATTCCTTGATACAATCAAGAGACCAGACAGAGATAATGCCATCGATCTGTACATTGGTACAGATTATATGGATGTTCTTGCTGATGGTAAGTGGCAGAATATCTTCAAGACTAAGCCAGAAGTATTCACAGAAGCTGATAAGAGGGCATGGCTTGATAAGAATACTGATGTAGCACTTGGTTCAGATGCATTCTTCCCATTTGGTGATAACATTGAGAGAGCATACAGAAGTGGAGTTAAGTATGTTGCTCAGCCAGGCGGATCAGTTCGTGATGATAATGTTATCGAAGCTGCAAACAGCCATGATATGGTAATGGCATTCACAGGTCTTCGTCTGTTCCATCACTAATAGATATATAATAAGATGATGAAAAAAACTTCCTACATGAGAAGGAGTGTGGACATTCTCATGTAGGAAGTTTTTCTATATCATTATAAAATAGTATTTTATACAAGCTTTGGTTTGGTGCGAAGGGTTGGCTCGTTTGCCAAATTTTTGATTATGTTAAGAGCACTATGAACAGCTGGTACAGCTATTACAATCATTGTCAGAATAGCTTCCGCACCGATATATGCACCATTATATGCAACTGAGTATACTACTGGGTTCATTCCTTCTGGAGCATAGTCTGCAAAGAAGATAACGCCAGATAGTACAGAGAATACAAATCTTCCAAATATACCGGCAAAATAACCTGTCAGAAGGCCGTATTTTTTACCAGCCAAAAAACCTGAAATACCCATGATACCAAAGGCAAGGATATAATCGCATATTAGCTGTGGTATGCTGACAATATATGGATCTATTATCAGCTGCAGGCATCCATATGCAAATGCTGCTGTAAGGCCTGTTCTAGGACCATACAGGTATCCTATAAATGTTATAAAGAACATACTAAAGAGTGTTACAGATCCGCCCATAGGCATATGGAAGATCTTGATCATTGAAGTTACCATGGCAAGTGCCATGCACATTGCAGAGAATACTAACTGCCTTGAACTGATTTTTACTTTGTTATCGCTATTAGTAAAATAACATGCAACAAGCATAAGCGCTATGATAATAGCAATCATCAGTCCATATCCCGCAGAAGTAATGTTGTAAGTTGTGTAGCCATCTTCGACTACAGCCTCTAGAAATAAAGACATAAAATTACCTCCTTTGATGATATGTACAGAGGAGGTTAATAGTTAAAATAGAATATTATAATCAGATTCCTTATATGATTATAATGTTCTGCTTCCTTACGCCAGTATTACCTGGTTCAAGTAGTGAGGGTCATCGCTATTAAAATTATTAGCGACATCTCAGCTTAGCTCCCCTAGCATTCATCTAATAATATTTTTTGTTCGTTCATATAATAAACATTTTCTGCTCTTACGTCAATAACGTTTTCTTGTGAGTAACAGATGCAGGCATACAGTTCCAGCAAAGGTCAGGCACAGACCATATGTAATAAGTGTTGCTGGTGCAATATCGTCAGGCGTAAGTCCAAGGAATACAGCCGCTATATTGGATGCACAGTGCATTAGTATTGGTATTATAATGCGGTCATATTTGATATATGTAAGTACCAGTACGATCCCCATAATTGATGCAAATATGAACTGTATTGGATTTCCATGATATACACCAAATAGAAGAGCTGATGCAATGATGGATATTTTCATAGATACATTTTCGCGCATACGTCTGTAAGTCAGGAGTCTGAATACTATTTCCTCACAGACAGGGGTGAGTAGTCCTAAGACTGCAAGCTGCAGCGGAAGTGATGCTGTAGAAACGGTATCGTTTGAATAGCCAAGTAGAGAAGTCAGTCCTGATCCATTTAATAGGAATGTGACACCAATAGACATGCATATGGCTATAATTACAGGGATGATATAATCAGCTGGTTTTAACAGCTTATATTCAATAACGCCCTGCATCTGTTTACCTTCCTCATCTTCAGGATCATTCTCTATTCTGATTGGAGACAGAGAAGGTGATTCATAGGAACTGATAGCATGGACAGCATCTCTATATAGAGGCAGTACCGCAATAAAGGCACTTACGCCTATTATAATAAGGTTCATGTCACCTGAATATATAGTTATCCACATAGACATATCTGTATTATTACCAGATAGAACTGAGATAATGATTGCAAGTGCAGAGCCTATAATATCTTTTAACAGAACAAATAATAGAAATGGTGTAAAGACATATACAGCTTTTGAAAATTTGCTATTATTCATCTAATTCTCCCTCATAAAAACACTATTTTAAAAGAAAAGTCTTTAAATCAGTCACAGTATCTACAATTGTATCTGCACCTGCTTCTTCCAATTCATTACCCTGATAATAACCGTATTTAACTGCTATAGAGTATACATTATGTTCTTTGGCACCTACTACATCGTAGAATCTGTCACCTACCATGGCAGTGTTAGTTTTATTAAAGTCTTCATTTCCACTCATTTCAGACAGCTGCTTGAATACTTCAGCCAGAACTTCCTTTTTGTCAGTTCTTGTGCCATCCAGCTCGGCACCAACGATTACATCAAAATACTGTTTGATATTAAAATGTTCCAGTACTGTATGAACGTGTACCTGAGGTTTACTGCTGGCCACAGCAAGTATTATACCCTGACTTTTTACAGCTGATAGCATATCATCTATTCCTGGATATAATTCATTTTCATAAATACCTGTAACCCCGTAGTATTCACGGAATTTTTTTACTGCCTTGAGCATTGTATCATGGTCCATGTGATAAAAATCCATGAAGGATCTGTCAAGTGGAGGACCAACAAAGAATCCGAGTCTTGAAATGTCAGGCTCATCTATGCCGAATTCTTTAAGGGCATACTGCGCAGCCTTTGTGATTCCAAGTCCGGAATCTGTTAGTGTTCCATCTAAATCAAATAAAATATATTTAAACATAAAAACCTTTCTACTTCATTTTTATTAAAAATGTAGGTGTCAAAAGTACCTTTTGTCCCTTATTTCATTATATATTTTTTCATAGCCTTGGCATCGCGTTTGGTACAAATAACATGAATTTTAGTTCCTTCTGCCAGATATTCTGTAGATGTAATCTCAGCATTCTGCGTTATGTAATTAAGATCTGCACCTTCTGAATATGGGAAGAGCATATCATACTCAGCTTTTTTGCCATTAAGAGTAACTTCTATTAAATCAATCAGTTCATTTATACCAATCTGCTTTTTGGCAGACATATAGATTCTGTCATCTCTTACGTAAGGGATGCGTACTCCGGAATGATTTGTTGCAGTATCTGATTCATCGTCGTTTAATTTATCAGATTTATTAAATACATATATTATAGGTATGTCGCCTGCGCCTATTTCCTGAAGTGTCTTGGAGGTGACATCTATATGAGTCTGATAGTCTGGATCGGAAAAATCAATTACTTCCAGTAGCAGATCAGAATATTTAACCTCTTCAAGAGTTGATCTAAATGCCTTAACAAGTGTATGTGGCAGCTCATCTATGAAACCTACAGTATCAGTTAAGAGGAATGGATGATGACCTGTTGGAGAAATCTTTCTGATAGTTGTATCAAGGGTAGCAAAGAGCATATCCTTTTCAAATACCATCTTTTCTTCTGTATCTCCGCTTCCGTGTAATTCAAGCAGATTGTTCATAAGAGTTGATTTGCCAGCATTTGTATATCCTACGAGCGATATTCTTGGTACGTTACTGGACAGACGTCTGCTGCGCTGTGTGCTACGCTCTTTTTCCATAGATTCAAGTTCTCTTCTGAGCTCTGCAATTCTATGTTCAATACGTCTTCTGTCGAGATCGATTTTTTTCTCACCAGCACCTTTATTACTCAGTCGTCCGCTACCGCCACCCTGACGGCTCAGATTGGAGCGCATACCAACAAGCCTTGGGAGCATGTACTGTAGTTGAGCTGATTCTACCTGAAGTCTTGCTTCCCTTGTCTTGGCTCTCTGGGCAAAAATCTGTAGTATCAGTCCAGTTCTGTCTATAACTTCTGTATCCAGATATTTCTCAAGGTTTCTTATCTGCATAGGAGTCAGTGTTTCATTGAATACTACTATATCAGCGTTATTAATCTCAAGTGCACGCTTTATTTCTTCTACTTTACCGCTTCCAACGAAGGTTGCCTGCGTTGGATTTGGGAGGTTCTGCGTCATAATGCATACAACCTCAAGATCACAAGCCTTGGCAAGCTCCTCAAGCTCTTTCATAGAACGGTCAAATTTTTCTTCATTTTCGTCTATATTAAGACCTGCCAGAATGGCTTTTGCCTGACGTTCTGGCTCTTTAATTGTAATTATATCTGCCATTTATATATCCTTTTTTGTAAATACAGTTCAAATTCAAATCATTTTAACACAAGTAAGCAGTATAAAAAAGTGCTATACTATGTGAAGGGTTTATTAACCTTTAAGTATTATAGTAAAAGGAAGTAAGTAATATGATAAATACATCCAGAGTTAACAGGATATTGGATAAGCTGTCAGGTCTTGACCTTGATCAGCTCCTTATATGTGATCCAACAGCAATTTTTTACCTTACAGGTAAATGGATATTCCCAGGTGAGAGATTTATGGCTCTTATTCTTAAGAGAGACGGCGCACCAACACTTATAGTAAGTGAGCTCTTCAGATTTGATGAAGAGATAGGTGTTAATAAGATTTATTTCAAGGATACTGATAATATCGTTCCTATAGTAGCAGGATGTCTTGATGAGAGGAAGCATCTTGGAGTAGACAAGAACCTGGCTGCAAGATTTCTTCTGCCTATGATGGAAGAGAGAATAGCTGTAGGATTCTTAAATGCTTCTATAGCTGTAGATATGACTAGAAGTGTCAAGGATGAGATTGAAAGAGAGAAGATGAGACAGGCATCTATAGTTAATGATAAGGCTATGGACAAGTTCAAAGGGCTTGTCAAGACAGGTATTAGCGAGCTCGAAGTTGCAGGTCAGATGCTTGATATCTATAAGTCTCTTGGTGCAAGTGGATATTCATTTGATCCTATTGTTGCTTTTGGACCAAATGCGGCAGATCCTCATCACATGCCAGATGATACAAGATTGCAGGAAGGCGACACAGTTCTCTTTGATGTGGGATGTGTCCTTAATGACTACTGCTCAGATATGACCAGAACATTTTTCTACAAGGCTGAGCCTGATGCAGAGGGCAAAAAAGTATATGAACTTGTTAAAAGAGCTAATCAGGAAGCTGAAGACATGTTAAAAGCAGGAATACCATTATGTGATGTCGATGCCAAGGCAAGAGACATAATTACAGAAGGTGGTTATGGCCCTAACTTTACTCACAGACTTGGACATTTCATTGGTGTAGAGACTCATGAATACGGCGACGTATCTGCAGCCAATAAGAACCTGACAGAAGTAGGTAATACATTCTCAATTGAGCCAGGAATCTATGTTCCAGGTGGAATAGGTGTCAGAATAGAAGATCTTGTACTCATTACAGAGGATGGAAGAGAAGTCCTTAATTCATATTCTAAGGAACTTGAAGTAATAGGATAAATAAAACAATAATAATAGAAATAAAAAAGGTCTTTCACTTTAGAAGCTGGAGTGAAAGACCTTTGCTATTATTAAATCAATTTATTACAGAAGCTGGATACCATTTTTGGCTGCTTCTTCTGCAACATCATCTGGCCATAATGAAGACTGTACTTCACCGATATG
>CAMJFD010000082.1 GCA_946404845.1 uncultured Butyrivibrio sp.
AGCACATGATGGCTATTACTATTTCACAGCTTCAGTACCTGAATATGACAGATTAGTACTCAGAAGAGCAGAGACACTTGCTGAACTTGCTACAGCAGAGGAACATGTCATTTGGACTAAGCATGATACAGGTATCATGGGCGCCCATATCTGGGCTCCAGAACTTCACTATGTACAGGGTAAATGGTATATGTACTTCAGTGCTGGTGAAGCAGAGAATAAATGGGCAGAAAGACCTTATATTCTTGAGTGTCAGGGACAGGACCCAATTAATGATGAATGGGTAGAAATGGGCAAACCTGTACGTTCTAAAGATGATGAATTTTCTTTTGAATCATTTTCATTAGATGCTACAGTATTTGAGAATAAAGGTAAGTTATATTATGTATGGGCTGAAAAGGTAAGCGTTGGTAAGCAGATATCAAATCTGTACATTGCTGAAATGTCAGATCCACATACATTAAAAACAGCACAGGTGCTACTTACAACTCCTGATTATGATTGGGAACGAATTGGTTACTGGGTAGATGAAGGACCTGCTGTTATTAAGAAAAATGGAAAAATATTCCTTACATTTTCATCAAGTGAGACAGGAATACATTACTGCATGGGAATGCTTGTTGCTGATGAGAATGCAGATCTGCTTGATCCACTATCATGGCAAAAGCAGAGATATCCAGTTCTTGAGTCAGATCCAGAAAGAGGAATTTACGGACCTGGTCATAACTCATTTACAAAGGATCTAGATGGAAATGATATTCTTGTATTCCATGCAAGAACAGAAGAAGAAATAGTCGGAGATCCGTTATATAATCCAAATCGTCATGCAATGCTGATGCCAATTGAATGGGATGAAAATGGCTGGCCAGTATTTTCATACGATAATGTTATTGAGTAAAACAAAGATAGGATAAAAACGAAAAGGTACTCCGATAAGGGGTACCTTTTGATGTTATAAAAAAGAATTTTTTATTGTTATACATGAGAAAGGGAGAGTATGAAAGCCAAACTTATTGCACATTATGCGTTTGATGACCCACAGAATGTAGGAAAAGATGATTCTGGTAATGGGTTTGACGCTAAATTAAAAGGTGATAAACTACCTGCTGTAAAAAGTGTAAATGGAAGAATAGCTGTTTCTTTTGCAGGGGGGAATAATGGGAGTTCATATCTGGAACTTCCGGAAAATATATTAAAAGAAGCTGGAGATGAAGATGGATTAACTATTTCAGCCTGGGTATGTGGAGCTAAGGCAAATAGTGTTTGGGAAAGAATATTTGACTTTGGTAATTCGCTTCTAGGCCCATACATATTCCTTACAAGAGATTTAAGAGGAGTATGTTTTGATGGTCAGGAGCTTGCAGCTGCTGGCAGCAAAGGATGTGCTGTTTCTGAATGGACACATATTGCAATGGTAGTATCTGGAACAAAAAATGGTACTTTAAGTAATGCAGGCCCAAGAGTTTATAGAAATGGTGAACTTGTAGGAGATGGACTTATAAGCCAGACTTCCAGTGGTAATTACAAGAAGCTGAGAGAATGGTTTAAAACTATTAAAGAGGATGGACAGTATATACAGAACTATATTGGACGTTCACAGTTTACAGCTGATGCTGATTTTGCTGGTGCTATTTCAGATTTTTCTATTTATAGTTCTGCGTTACATGAAGATGACATTGTAGGACTTATGTGTAAGTCACTTACAGATGAACAGATACTTAAACTATCAGAAGATAAGTTCTTAAAAGCTCCAGCCAAGATAATCACTTCTGATATAGAATTACAGACAGAGCTGCTGGGAGGTAAAGTACAGGTTGAATGGACAAGCAATAAGCCTGAACTTATTTCTAATACAGGTACACTTGGAAGAATTGATAAGGCTACAGATATTGTTCTGACTGCAAGCTTGAAATGTGGAGAGTATACAAGTAACAGAGCATTCTGTTCATCAGTAATTCCAGAAGATGTAGCACCATATGAACTTACTATTAACGGGCAGAATGAAGTTCTTGATATCAGCAAAACTTTATATGGTCTCTTCTTTGAAGATATTAACAGATGTGCCGATGGCGGTATCTATGCAGAGATGATACAGAACAGATCATTTGAGGAATTTACATATGATACTTACGATGTTAATAGTGGAGAAAATGGTAAGTCTACAGGACGTAAACATGATCCATTAAAATACTGGTTTGGGGACATAGATAAAGTAACAGTAAGAACAGATAACAATCTTGGTAAGTTCCTGGGTAGTAAGGATCCTGATACTAATTCAATTTATATTGAACTTGCTGATGGAGCAGCTATATATAACAGGGGCTTTTGTGATAATAACTTTGGATATGCTATGAGATTTAAGAAAGGGGAAAATTATTATTTTACCTTTTATGCATATTCAGAAAAGCCTGCTAATATCAAGATTTCTCTTCTGGATGAATCAGGTAAAAAAGTCTGTGAAGAGACTGTGGTAGCAGTTAAGAGCAATAAGTGGAAAAAGTACAAGGTAGATAAATTTACTGCAGACAGAACAGCTGCAGGTCAGATAAAGATTGAGGCTGAAGGTACTGTATGTCTTGATATGTTATCTCTTATGCCAGGAGATGTTTGGGGTGCCAAAAAAGAGAAAATGTCAGCTACAGCACATTCAAATTATAAAGGAAATCCTAATTACAGACTTAGGAAGGATCTTGTAGAAACGCTTCTTGATATGAAGCCAACATTCCTCAGATTCCCAGGAGGATGTATTTCTGAAGGTTCATATATATGGGATAATGTATATGACTGGAAAGACAGTGTTGGAGACGTTGCTCTTAGAAAAGAGAACTTCAATGTCTGGGGCTATACAATGACTCTTGGGCTTGGATATATGGAATATTTCCAGCTGGCAGAAGATCTTGGTGCTGAGCCGCTTCCTGTAATGGCATGTGGTGTACTGTGCCAGGCAAGATCAGATTATGCCAACCCTGCTGGTGGTAAGCTCCGCAAAAAGTATATACAGAATTTTACAGATCTTATTGATTTTGCTATCAGTACAGATTTTGACAATAATAAATGGGCTATGCTGCGTATGGAAATGGGGCATGAAGAGCCATTTGGACTTCATTATCTGGGAGTAGGTAATGAGAACTGGGGACCAGAGTTTTTTGCAAACTTCGAGATATTCTATAAAGAGATTACTAAATATATCAAGAAGAACTACCCTGACCAGCATATAGAAATTATATCAACAGCAGGAGCTCAGGCTGATGACGATGCTTATCAGAATGGATGGAAGTTCCTTACAGGTAATCTTAAAGGTGATGCCAAGGTTGCGTTCTCTGATGGCAAGACAAGTGTTGAAGAGACTGTTTCGTGGTATCAGAACAAGAAAGATTATCTTGATACAATTGTTGATGAACACTACTATAGAGCAAATGATTATTTACTGGAAAATGCTGACAGATATAACTATTATATGAGAGCATATAAGAAAGGCGTTCTTGATGAAAGCAAGACACCTAAGGTATTTGTTGGCGAATATGCTTCTAATGACAAGAATACACTTGCAGGAGCAATCGCAGAAGCAGCTGTTATGACAGGATTTGAAAATAACAGTGATGTAGTAAGACTTGCAGCTACAGCGCCACTTTTTAACAAGGTTGGTACTGATGGAACATATAGATGGACACCTGACTGTATTTGGTTTGATGATGACAAAATATGGAAGACTCCAACATATTATGTACAGAAGCTCTATGCTAATAATATTGGTAAGAAGCTTGTTAGTACAGAGTTTGCTTCTTACGATATGGGCAAGCTTAAGCGTCTTAAGCCTGCTGGTGGCATAATGATAGAGGCGGAAGGAGAAGTTCTGCTGAAGTCAATAAAAGTTGTCTCTAACGAAAACAAAAAGGTATTGTTCGAACAGGATTTTGCAAAAGCCTTTGATGAAAAGATTCATCTTATTAAGGGCCAGACAAATGAAAAACTCAGAACAACTACAGATGGTATTTATCTAAATGGAAATAGTATTAAGGGCTTATATGTAGATGCTCCTGCATGGAGTTCTTATACAGTAGAAGCGGTAGCTGTTAAGCTTACAGAAGACGCATCAATTGCGCTTGGAGCAGGTCTTAGAATCAAGGATGGTGTAATAGACAAGAATACATTAGATCTTACAATGTATAAAGTAGGAGATCCTGTATATGGTACAGGCATTAAGGTTTATAAGGATGGTAAGGAAGCATATACAATGGGTGATTATTCATCAAGCGTATATACAGGAAACCTGAGAGCATGCTTTGATGAGGCAGTACCACTTAACCAGGATATAAGTATTATTGTTAATTATGGAGGAAATGATAATAAATCGCTTCAGGCATGCTATGATGCTGGAGAGGGCAAAAAAGCTGTTATTACATACAAGCTTGAAGCATATAACAGGGATGTATATTCTTCTGTAACCAAGGATGACGAGTATTATTACATCAAGCTGGTCAATGCTGATAGTTTTGATAAAAAACTGCGTGTAAGATTTGAAGGTATAAATCCTTTTTCCAAAGCAGATGTAATAACACTTACAGCAGACAGGGAACTTGTTCATGTACCTAACGTTAACTATGATGAGGAGGAAAAGGTAACTCCAACAGAAGGAAAGATAGCAGTCAAAAAGACAGGATTTACAATAGATCTTAAGGCGGATTCACTTAATATAGTTAAAGTTAAGGCTAAGTAAAAAGAGGGATTTCGAATGAAAAATAAGGCAAAAAAATTAGCAATTATTGGAGGGAGCCTTGTAGTTGTAGCTGGTGTAGTAGCAGCTGCAGCTATAGGTATTAAGAGTTATATGAATAAACCAGAGCAGATTGATAGTGATTTTACTGTTAGCTATGACGGAATAGCTACAGGGAACGTAAATGCAAGAGTTTCAGTACATGATCCATCAATATTCAAAGATACAGATGGACAATTCTATATATTTGGAACTCATATGACAGCAGCTTTTTCAGACAATCTTAGACAGTGGTCAATTATTGGAAATGGCTATTCAGAGAACAATCCGGTTTATGGATCTCTGATGTCTGATCCTCAGGTGTTTGAATATACTGGAAATGGAGACAGTATAGTACCTACAGACGATGGCGGTGTTCATTTATGGGCACCTGATGTGATTTATAATGAGGCACAGGGTCTTTACTATCTGTATTACTGTACATCATCAACATTCAATGCCTCAACATTACAGTTTGCTACAGCTGAGACTATTGATGGACCATATACTTTTGGTGGAAATCTTATATATTCAGGTATTACAAATGATACTCTTGAATCTACAGATGTGCTTGATTATGTAACTGAAGATTATGCCAAAGAGAACTATATAACAGCTGGTGGTGAGTACAACTACGAAGAATGGCCAAATGCACTTGATCCTACAGTATTCTATGACAAGGATGGCAAGATGTGGATGGTATATGGCTCATGGTCTGGCGGTATTTATCTGCTTGAGATAGACGAGACAACAGGTCAGGTAATACATCCAGAAGCAGATGCTGAGAATAATGTAGATGCTTATTTTGGCAAGAAACTCCTGGGTGGTGGACATAAGTCAATAGAAGGACCATACATTGTATATGATCCGGATGTGGATTACTATTATCTGTTTGTATCATATGGTGGATTAAATACTCATGGTGGATATCAGATAAGAGTATTCAGATCTAAGACTGTTGATGGTGATTATGTTGATATGAATGATCAGTATCCAACACAGGATAAGGGTAATCACGCATATTTTGGACTCAAGATGTCTGGAAACTATTATCTGCCTAGTCTTACAACATCATACATGGCAACAGGTCATAACTCAGCTCTTGTAGATACAGATACTGGCAAAAAATATATTGCATATCATACAAGATTTGCTAATAATGGCGAGAACTTTTCAGACAGAGTTAAGCAGTATTTCCTTAATAAGGAAGGCTGGCCTTGCATGCTTCCATATGCTACGGATGGAGAGACAATTTCAGAATCCGGTTATAGTAAGGATGAGATAGTTGGTGAGTATTATGTAATAAATCAGGGAATGACAATCGATGATACAGTTTCTGAACCAATTAAGCTCGTACTGACCAGCAAAGGAAATGTATACGGAGACGGAATTACTGGCACATGGACTATGGAAAAGGATTCTTATTACATGACTATTACTTATGATGAGAAGACATACAGTGGAATATTCTGTAAACAGAATGATGAGGCAGGAACAGAAGTTATGACATTCTCAGCAGTAGGTAGTAACGAGACTGTTTGGGGCGTCAAGTATTAATATACAATAATGTTTGATGCAAAATATTATTAAATATTACCTTATTATGTATGAGATAATTGTGATATAGTATTAAATAGTTCTGAAAAAGTTATTTATATTACTCTACTTAAATCACTCTACTTTAATTTTTTTGAAGAATATTTTCTTTTGGGAAGGTCCCATAGGGGGAGGTTGTGAATTATATGCAAAATGTGGGAGAAGAAAATATGGGAAGAGGATTTGAAAAGGCCAAAGACGTAATTCTTGGAATATTACAGTGGGCGTGTATATCGATATTCGGATTTGCGTACTGGCTAATCGTGTTACTTATTGTTTCATTATTGCTATTAAATGTATGGCATGTATCCTTTGAATGGATACTGGATGCATCAAGTATACTTGCAATTATAACATCACTTACATATGCAGTTATACTTATTAGAAGAAGACTTAGTTAAAGTCTGATTATATTGTTTTTTGACGCAGATGTAAATTATGGGAGATTTACATCTGCGTTTTTTCATTGAATAAAAACACTCACTGAGATAGTTATTGCAAATAGAGAACTAACATTCCTGGTTGCAAACAAACATTTTGTGCAATTTGCCAATAAATATTAAATGGCTAAAAGCTTTGTAAATACAGGCATTTCAGCTTTTTAACTCACGTATTTACGTTAAAAAATATATATTTTTAGACAAAAACTACAATATTGCATAAAATTTTACAGATTCTCTGTGAATTATTTTATTAAAATCTAAAAAAATATATCCACTCTTCATGCAAAATCATGCAAATATAACAACAAACTTCATTGACTTTTGAATATTATAATAGTAATATAAAAAAAGCTAAAGTATTTTAAAGGATTATAAATTTCATAAACTAATTTATGGAAAAATAAAGCTATTTGTAAAAGTTGCAGGGTGTTATATAAAATAGGCAACAGAAAAAAGGAGTAATATGGGGAAGAAAAGACTTCAAAAGCTAATTTCTCTGGGACTGGTATCAACGCTTCTAATTAGTACAAGTGTAGGAGCAATAGATTCTGATGTTCTGGCGGCTGAGGAGACAGACGCATCTGTAGAGACATCTACAGATGAAAATGATTCCGCAGAGTCATCAGAAGAATCTACTGAATCCGCAGATGATGAATCTACAGAATCATCAGATGCCAGTGGATCAGAGGAATATTCCAGCGAAAGAATCCTAACTAATTACACAAATGTTAGTTCTGCGTATAGCTTTAGTGATTATCAGGGAGAGGCTGTTTTGTTCCCGGCTGAAATTGCGGCTGTGGGAGAAAGTCAGAATCAACTTACAACTGACACCAAAGATTACCAGAATGGCTCATCTGTATTGGATTTATCTATTGATGAGACAGCAGAATTGACTATCAATGTTCCGGAGGATGGATTATATTTCCTTCAGTTCGATTATCTTTCATATGATGAATCAATTCTTCCAATTGAAATGGCTATGCAGATAGATGGAGAATATCCATTCTATGAGTGCCGCAACATGGAGCTTGAGACAACATGGCAGCCTAATGCTGAACCTTCATATGACAGATATGATAATGAAGTTGTAACGGTTCCTAATAAGCTTATTCAATGGGAACAGGAATACCTTATGGATTCAAGTTACAGACATTCATCACCTCTTAAGTTACAGCTTACAGCTGGTGAACATGTTATTAAGCTTGTTATCAATGAAGGTAATTTCCTTCTGGGCGGTGTATCTCTTGTGGCTCCAACAGAAGTTACAGAGTATACAGGTTCAGATACAGCTACAGGATCAAATCTGATTGAACTTCAGGGTGAAGATTTCACAACATCAAATGATTCTTCTATACATGGTGTTGCTGAGTATGATACAAGCCTTGATCCATATGAGGTTACTGATACAGTACTCAATACAATCGATTCTGATTCGTTTGATACAGCTGGTCAGACAATCAGCTATGAGTTTGAAGCTCCTGAAGAAGGTGATTACTACATAGCACTTAATTACAGACAGTCGGAAAAAACAGATTTCCCTGTTTTTGTTGATGTAAGAGTAGACGGAGAAATTCCTAATACAGAATTTGAAGCATATCCGCTGGCTTATACAACTAAGTACAAGACTGTATCATTAAATGATGATGACGGTAATAAGTTAAGTGTTCATCTGACAGCAGGAACACATACAATTTCATATACAATCAGCATGGATCCTATTAGTTATGTTATGGAACAGCTGGATGTAATAATGTCAGGTGTTAATGACCTTGCACTTGAAATTACAAAAGTAGCTGGAACTAATTCAGATAAGTACAGAGATCTTAAATTATCAAGATATATTCCAGGACTTGAAGATGAACTTTATGGATATGCAGAACAGCTTGAAGCATTAGAAGCAAGCTGCCTTCAGTATAGCGATAGTAGCAAGAATGTAGCTGTTATGAGTTCCATGATCATTGCAGCCAAGCAGCTGAGATCACTTGCAGATAATCCAGATGAGATTCCTTATCGAATTGGAGAACTTTCTACAAGTACTAACTCAGTAAACCATTATCTTGCAACTACAATTGATAACCTTATAGCAAATGATCTTGCAATTGACAGAATATATATTTATCAGGAGGACGCAGAGCTTCCTTCCAAGCCAAATATATTCAAATCATTATATATGAACGTTTCAAGATTTATTGCTTCATATACTGAAAAGGCATATTCAACAAGCAATACAGATCCTGAGCATCTGCAGGTATGGGTAAACCGTTCAAGCCAGTATGTTCAGATCATGCAGAAGATGATTGATGAGTACTTTACTCCAGAAACTGGAATAGAAGTTGATATAAGTATCATGCCAGACCAGTATAAGCTGGTACTTGCTAATTCATCTGGTAATGCACCTGATGTAGCAACTGGTATTAACTATACAATTCCATACGAGCTGGCAGTCAGAGGAGCACTTGCAGATATGACACAGTTCGAAGATTTCCAGGAAGTAGCAGAACCATATGAACCAGGTTATTTTATGACTGGAACAATTGGAGACAGTATTTATTCAATGCCTGAGACAACAAACTTCTGGGTACTGTTCTACAGAACAGATATTATGGAAAAACTTGGACTGGAAATACCACAGACAATGGATGATGTAATAGATATGCTGCCTGATCTGCAGATGAGAGGTTTAAATTTCTATTATCCTACAGCTGGTATGACACTACTTAGAAACTTCCATGGTACAACACCACTTATTATGCAGAATGGTGGTTCACTGTATTATGATACAGCTTCAGTAGGAACAGCACTTGGCAGTGAAGAATCAGTTAGTGGATTTACTGAACTGACAGATCTGTTTACTATTTATGATCTTGATGTTAACGTTGATAATTTCTATCAGCACTTTAGAAACGGAGATCTTCCTATTGGTATAGCTGATTATGCAACATATAACCTGTTAACAAATGCAGCACCTGAACTTGCAAGTTCATGGGAAATATCACTTGCTCCTGGAACACTTCAGGAAGATGGAACAATAGACAGAAGCACATGTGGTTGTGCAGAAAGTTCAGTTATCTTTAAGAGTGATTCAGAAAGAGAACAGATGGCCTGGGAATTTGTTAAATGGTGGTCTTCAACAGAAGTACAGGCTGAATTTGGTCAGACTCTTCAGATTACATATGGTGATGAGTATATGTGGCCTACAGCTAATATGGAAGCTCTTGCTCAGCTCCCATGGGATACAGATGATAAAGAAGTTATCGAAGAGTTTGCAACAAACGTTAAAGATATTGCCAGAGTTCCTGGTACATATCTCCTTGAGCGTGAAATGAGTAATGCCTTCAACGATATCGTTGTTAATGGAGATAATGAACAGACTCGAATTGATGAAGCTGTTAAGAACATTAATCGAGAGTTTGACAGAAAGCTTGAGGAATTTGGTTATAACGACTCTGAAGGTAATGTCATAGAAGAATATGAGATTCCTACATATGAGAGTGAATGTGAACTTTTAGGGAGATAATACGGTATGAGTGAACAGGCTACAAAAAAGGCTGTAAAGCCAAACAAAATAGCCAAGCGAAACAATAATAAAAATGGATATTTGTTCGTGGCACCATATGCACTGGTGTTCCTGATATTCATTCTGGTTCCTGTTTTGCTGGCGGTAATATTATCATTTACAAACTTTAACGCTATAGAATTTCCATCCTGGGTGGGATTTCTGAACTACATAACACTGATTACAAGTGATGAAGTATTCATGCAATATGTACTGCCTAATACGGTAGTATATGCGGTAGTTGTAGGTATTGGAGGGTATATTTTATCCTTCGTACTTGCGTGGGCATTATGTAATTTGTCCAAGCTTCCAAGAACAATTTTTGCACTTATACTGTATTCACCAAGTATGACAACTGGTGTTGCAATGACAGTATTATGGAAGGTTATCTTCTCTGGCGATCAGACTGGTCTTCTTAACAGCTGGCTGATGAGCCTTGGGGTTATAACAGATCCTATTATATGGCTGGTAAATACAAATTATCTGCTTCCAATTGTTATTATTATTGGACTTTGGTCATCAATGGGTATTGGATTCCTGTCAATGATCGCAGGTATTTTGAATTCTGATGAATCACTTTATGAAGCAGCTGCAATTGATGGCGTTCATAACAGATTCCAGGAAATGATTTATATCACTATTCCTCAGATGAAACCACAGATGTTGTTCGCAGCGGTTATGGCAATAGTTAATGCATTCCAGAATGGTCTTATATCTACATTACTTACAGGTAATCCATCACCTGGATATGCAGCACAGCTTATTGTTAACCATATCGAAGATTATGGTTTCCAGAGATACGAAATGGGATATGCAGCAGCAGTTTCAGTAGTTCTTCTGTTAATTGTTCAGCTCTTCTCTAAGGGTGCAAATAGTCTGTTAACAGAAAAGGATGAGTTTTAAAGGGAGGAAAATCAGAGATGGCATATAAAGGAAAAAGAATTAACCCTGACAAATTTGAACGTGGCCAGATAAAGATTATCTTGATTATCCTACCACTTGTAATATTCATGGCTTTGCCAATTATATTCATAGCAAACCATGCATTCAAGCCAATGGATGAGCTTTTTGCTTTCCCACCAACGTTCTTTGTAAAAAATCCTACACTTGAGAACTTTACAAAACTTGTTAAATTCTCAAGAACATCAGGAGTACCACTTAGCAGATACATATTCAATTCAGCTATTGTTACACTTCTGACTGTTGGTTTATCACTATTATTTACAACATGTGCAGCATTTGCTCTTTCTAAGATTAAGTTCAAGGGTAGAAATATGATGATTCAGATCAACCAGCTGGCTCTTATGTTCGTAGCAACAGCAGTTCTGATTCCAAGATATCTGGTTATTTGTAACCTCGGTCTTATTGACAGCACATTAGCGCATGTATTACCACTTGTTGCGTATCCGGTAGCACTGTTCCTGGTAAAACAGTTCGTTGAACAGGTACCAGATTCACTTATAGAAGCAGCATATATGGATGGTGCGACAGATTTTCAGGTTTATAGAAAAATCATAATTCCTATGATCAAGCCTGCGATTGCAACAGCAGCAATACTTGTTTTCCAGCAGGTATGGACCAACATGGAAACATCAAACTATTACATAAATGATGATTCAATGAAAACATTGACATTCTATATGAACTCCCTTGTCAATGCTAACAATACTGTATCTGGACAGGGTATAGCAGCTGCAGCTTCGCTGATACTGTTCGTACCTAACCTGGTACTATTCATAATTCTGCAGAACAGCGTTATGAATACAATGGCAAATTCTGGTATTAAGTAATTAGTTTATTTAAGGAGAAGACAAGAGGGTTATGAAAAAGAGAACATTATTCTCAAAACGAAATATTGTCTCTGTCGGCCTCGCTGTTGCAGCAGCTGTAACTACTATTATTAGTAGCAGTATGACGGCTTTTGCAGAAACTCCATACAAGACATATACATTAGATGGATATGGATCTGTACAGGAGACGCAGACAGCTTATCTGGCGTATGAGACAATCACAAAGTTCGGCGATAATTTTCTAAGCTCACCTAGTGATATCTGTGTAACAGACGATGGGGAAATATATGTTGCAGATACAGGTAATGCAAGAATCGTAGTCGGAGATATAGATAGTAACGAGATTAAGGTAATTGGAGAGGGAACGCTTGTAACACCTAAGGGCGTATATGTTACAGAAGATAAGCATGTATATGTAGCTGACCGTGACGCTCAGGCAGTTTTTGAATTTGACGCTGACGGCACACTTCTTAATACATATGGTAAGCCAAGCAGCCCACTTTATGGTGATGACCTATCATTTATGCCTATCAAAGTAGTTGTAAATGATGCTGGTGTAATGTATGTAATCTGCGAATCTAATACAAATGGTATCGTAGAAATCTCACCTGCAGAGGGTGGAACATTCCTTGGTTACTTTGGTACCAACTATGCATCAACAAGCCTTCAGACAATTATTTATAGAGCAATCTTAACAGATGAGCAGAGAGCCAAGATGGTTAGTAACATACCTGCCACACCTGATAACCTTGCGATTGATGAAAAAGGCCTGATATATACAGTTACACGTGGCGACGAAGACAGAACAATAAAGAGACTTAATATAGCAGGTAACGATCTGATAGATGGAACAGAAAAAGCTCCAGATATACCTGCAGCAATAACAGCTGGTAATCATGACAACTTGTATGTTGCAGATCAGCAGGGATATATATACGAATATAACAATGAAGGTGAACTTCTATATGTATTCGGCGGACTTGATGATGGTACACAGCGAGTAGGTCTTTCAACACTTGTTTCTGCAATAGATGCAGATGATCAGGACAGAATATATCTTCTTGATTCTGATAAGAACCAGATTCAGGTATATGAACCTACAGAGTTCACAAACCTCCTGCATAATGCTCTTTATCTGTATTCAAAAGGACGTTATACAGAGAGTAAGGAGCCACTTACTAAGGTTCTTGAAATGAACAGTATGTTTGATTATGCCAATAAGGCTATGGGCAGAGCTTATTTTCAGGAAGAAAACTATGAAATGGCTCTACATTATGCCAAACTTGCCAAGGATTATGAAGGATATTCCGATGCATATTGGGAAGTTCGAAATGTATGGCTCAAAAAGAATATAGTA
>CAMJFD010000083.1 GCA_946404845.1 uncultured Butyrivibrio sp.
ATACCTCTCCATGCAAGGAATGTGCCACCTGCAAGATTTACTGTAACTGGTGGAACACCTCTCTTAGTGCATTCTCTTTCAAAAGCTGCGATTGCACGAGGATGTGCCAGGAAGAATGATGGCTCCTTCCATACTTTTGAAATCAGCTCATCCAAATCATCTGGTGTAGGAGCACCATTTCTTGTCTGAATTCTCTGAGAATCTGGAACATTTTTGAGAAGTCCATAATCATCATTATTAATAAGCTGACTTTCCTGTCTCTCACGAAGTGATTCGATTGCGAGACTGAGCTGCTCCTGAACCTGATCGTAAGGAGCACTATATACATCCTCGATTGCTGTATTAACATTGATAATTGTTGAAATAGAATTAAGTCTGTACTCTCTTGGTTCAGTTTCGTATTCAACATAACCATCTGGAATAATATCTGATTTCTTAGTCTGGCTGCACAGAACATCAAGTGGTGTCTCACCTTCCACAACCTTGTTTACTCTAAAAATTCCAGTTTCAAGTCCCTTAAATTCAAGGAACTTTGTGAGCCACTTAGGTGTAATAGCACCATATTGTGGCTTTGTTTTTGTAACATTGGCAAGGTTATAAGCCGCTTTTGCTCCTAAAGCATTAATGCCTTCCTTTGTTTCAACATTACCGTTTGCCATTATTTTTGTCCTCCTTATAACATGTTGATATATATATAAAGTCTGTTGACTTTATGACGTTTTTATAACCATGCTCCTTCGTGGGAGAATATGATATCTTTTAGAGAATCTAATCCACCTTTAAGGTTATAAAGAGCCCCTGTATAACCTGCTTCACGCAAAGTTTGTATAGCTAAAATACTTCGTTTCCCTTCCTTACATAAGAATACCGTATCAATTTCAGGATCTAATTCGCCCTTTCTTCGGGCTAACTGTCCGATAGGGATTACTACTGCATTAGGAAATCTAAGTATTGCTCTTTCATGTGGTTCTCGAACATCTACAATCGTCATCGGATGGTGTTTCTCTAATTTTTCAGCAAACTCTTCTGCTGTAAATCCCTCCACTAGAATTTCTCCTTCAGACTCTTTCAGACCGCAAAAATCATCATAATCAAAATCTTCAACCTGTACGATTGTTGGAGTATCTCCGCAAAGTGGGCACTTGTGATTACGTTCTACCTTCAATATTTTGGTATGAAGGTATAAGCTATCGACTGTCAACAATTTGCCTGAAAGATGTTCACCAATCCCTATAATCAGCTTAAGTGCTTCATTGGCCTGTATGCTTCCAACTATTCCCGGGAGCGGGCTGATAGATCCACCTTCTGAGCAGGTTGGCACTAACCCTGCTGGGGGTGGTGCTGGAAATGCACATCTGTAGCAGGATCCACCATTTATATTAAATATGCCAACTTGTCCCTCATACTGGTATATTGCTCCAAACACAAGAGGTATACCAAGCAATGCGCAAGCGTCATTAATCAAATATCTGGATTTATAATTATCAGTACAATCAATTACCAAATCATAACCATCGATTAATTCTGTTGCGTTGTCAGCATCTAGCTTAGAATTTTCAGGCTGAAAATCGATTTTTTTATCTATGTTCCTTACCTTATCTCTGGCGGAAGCCACTTTAGGTCGTTTCAAATCTCGAGATGTGTGTAATACCTGACTTTGAAGATTATCAAGAGCCACCACATCATAATCCACTACCTTTATAGTTCCTACACCAGCCGCAGCCAAATACTGAATCACAGGTGAGCCAAGGGCTCCGGCACCAATTACAACCACCTTTGCAGCTCTTATTCTTTTTTGACCTTTTACACCAATATCTCTGAGCATAAGATGTTTTTCAAAACGTTCAATATCAGCATCATCAAGTGTAATCGCCTTACTGCGTTCATCTGAAATTATGCTATTGTTAGGACTACCTCCAGCTATAGCAGGTATTAAATATATTTCCTTTTCAGAAGGCAGTGGATCGCTCCATCCAATCTCATCTGTCTTATTAATATCCCCTACATATATTTGAATAAATGAGCGTAAGTGATTAGCTTCATCAAATAGTATTTTCTTTGAATCTGGATATTCATCTGTCAGCCAATTCAATACGCCTCTGACATTTTCAGCTTCAATATTAAATTTATTTTTTTTTCCAAAAAAACCTCTTAAGGTTGCTGATATATATACATTCATGTCACTCTCTCCTTATTCAACTTGGTATTTGATCTCTGTAACTTCACTATCAATACTGCTTTTTCTGTAGGCTTTTATCTGTCTAAGACCTGTTTCATCCACAGATGAGATAAAATAACTGAGCTTAGGTATCATAAACTGCATATCCTGAGATGATGGGACTGCCAATGCATTTGGATGAGAATGAAAAAATCCAACTATATCTTTCCCATGTTCTGTTGCCCACTTCTCAACTTTTAGATATTTAAATGAGTCAATTTCAAATTTATAAGTGGAATCTAAAATGTTTTCTAATTCCACTACACTTTCAATCACGTTAGTAGAATTATTTCCTATCAGAACCCCACATGCTTCATTGGGATATATTATTTCCGATATTTCAGTTAATTTGAGAAATAATTCTTTACTAATTTCCATATGCCTTTATCTACGCTCCTTGGATGTTTTCCTAGTAAGTTAGTAGGATAATAACAAAAACCATATTGAATATCAATACATCTGGTTTTAAAAAAAAATTAGAGCCAGCTATAGTTTTAATCTATAGCTAATAGGACCGAAACAGGTTTTTATGATATTTAGTTAGTTCTTAATAACTAATAGTGATATCATGGAATAAACTTCTTTGGACGTTTTGGTGAACTGAAGACTGAAAACTAGTCTGTATAAGTTATAGGTTTAGATTATCTCATGCAATAACTATGATGTATTTGCGTGCGCCTATGATTTGGAATATCATAGCATCAACAGTAGGACTTCTTGAACACGAGGTAAACAAGATGATTAATGCAAAAGTAAAGAAATTTCTCGATGACAACGGACTTGGCGACAGACTTACAGAACATTCTGAGACAATAGACACAGTGGAGCATGCAGCACAACAGATAGGTTGCTCAGAACCAGAGATTGCAAAGACATTGTCTTTTATTGTTGATGAAAAGCCTGTGATTGTTGTGATGGCAGGAGATGGTAAGGTTAACAGTTCCAAGTTCAAGTCTGTTTTCCATACCAAGCCTCACATGATTCCAAGAGAGCAGGTGGTAGATATCACCGGATTTCAGCCAGGAGGTGTATGCCCTTTTGCAGTGCCAAAAGGCATCCCGGTATGGCTTGATGTCTCCATGAAAAGATTTGAATATGTGCATCCTGCAGGAGGAAATGAGTTCACTTCTGTAAAAATCTCGCCTGATGAACTTGAGCAGATTATTGATACGCAAGGATGGTGCGATGTGTGTAAGGGATGGGAACCAAACGCATCTATATAGGTGCAAATTTATCCTTGAAAACACATGCTACAAAAAGTTATAATAAGATATAATTTTTGCGTTACCTAATCATAAATAAAACTGGATTTCCAAAAGGGAATTTTGGAAGTCCGGTTATTCAATAGGGCTTATGCAGTATCGGGCTCTATTTTATTGCGCAAAAATAGAGAAAGTAAGGAGATTTGATGCACAAATGCTTTAGTGTGTCGCAGTAGTAGCATGAAAGAGAAGAAAATGGGACTCATGTCCCTCATACTAATGATTTTTACATCGGTTTATGGATTCAACAACATCCCAAGATCATATTATCTTATGGGATATGCAGCTATTCCATGGTTTGTAATAGCCGGAATCCTGTTCTTTATACCATTTGCATTTATGGTTGCAGAGTTTGGTTCTGCATTTCGTAATGAGACAGGTGGTATGTACTCATGGATGTGCAAGTCCATGGGAGCAAAATACGCATTTATCGGAACATTTATGTGGTATACATCATACGTACTGTGGATGGTAAATGTATCTTCAGGAATCTGGGTACCTGTATCTAATCTTATTTTTGGTGAAGACTGTACATCAGAATGGTCATTCTTTGGATCAGAGTTTCTGTCAGGTACAAGACTTCTTGGCGTTATGGCCGTTATATTCTTTATCATAATCACATATTTTGATACAAAGGGAATCGACAAGATCAGTAAGGTAACATCAATTGGTGGTACAGCAGTTCTGACTATTAACGTTCTTGTAGTTGTTGGTTCAATCATTATGATCATCGCAAGAGGCGGACAGCTTGAACAGCCATTCCTTGGCATGGAGTCACTTAAGACACCTTTAAATGAAGCATATCAGGGTAGCATGATCATGATGCTGTCATTCATTGTATATTCACTTTTTGCCTATGGCGGAATTGAAGCAGTAGGCGGACTTGTAGATAAGACAGATAAGCCTGAGAAGAACTTTGCAAAGGGAATAGTAACAGCAGCTGTAGTAATTGTAATTGGCTATGCACTTCTGATACTCCTTGTTGGTTCATTTACTAATTACAGTGAGATTCTTGGTGTTGATAATATTACTCTTGGCAATGTTTCATATGTAATCATGTCTAACTTTGCAGCAGAGATTGGTAAGGTATTCGGCGCTTCACAGGCTGCGCAGGTTTCACTTGCACATGGATTTGCGAGAGTTTATGCACTTATTATGCTTCTCTCACTTATGGGAGCTATATTTACACTTGTTTACTCATCACTTAAACAGCTCATCGATGGTACTCCTAAGGAGCTCTGGCCAGGTAAGATGGGTGAAGTTGAAGAGGACGGAATGCCTAAGAACGCCATGTGGATACAGTGTGCAATTGTAAGTGTAATGATCCTCCTCGTTTCATTTGGTGGAGACAGCATGCAGCAGTTCTTCCTAATACTAACTGCTATGGTAAATGTTGGTATGACAGTACCATATATGTTTATTTCATTTGCGTTCCCTAAGTTCAAAAAACTCGAGGGAATTGACAGAGGCTTTGTAATATACAAAACACAGACTTCAGCTAATGTTTGGGGTTATATAGTTACATTTACACTTCTGTTTGCTAATATATTTGCTATTATCCAGCCAGCACTTGATGGTGATATCAAGACTACATTCTGGTCACTTAGCGGACCTGTTATCTTTGGCCTTGTTGCATGGGCTATATATACCAATTATGAAAAGCGAGTTGCAGCAGGAGATATTAAATCCAAAGAGACAGACGAAGTTGTATCCAAAGAGACAGTTTCAGCAAATCGATAAGCTAAAAGAGATTTATAGAAAACGAATTATTGCAATTAAAAATATAAACAACTAAAGATATAAATAAAAGAGACAGTTTCCATAATATACTGCGTTATACATAGGCAGTATATTATGGAAACTGTCTCTTTTTATTCAGCAGGAAAATGCTTTGCAAATTTCCTATTTAATAAAAAGCACTCTGCGCAGGATGCCTTTGTTCTTTCTAATAACCAAGATTTTGAATTATATGAAAACGCTAACATTATGAAAAAAGTATAAATATAAACTGTATAAGTATCATCAGTTTCCGATATCAGAAAAAGTATACAAAATAAAAATAAAATTTTTGTGAATTAATCAGTACATTTTAACAAAGAAATTTGACATTCACATCTTGTTTTGGTGAAGATTTTTGTGTTAAAATTTAGCCAAGTTCTTAGAAAATGAAAGCGCTTACATCAAAAAGCCATTCGGTTAGGCTTTCATGAAGGGTAATAATCTTATTATTTTCAATTTGAGGGGAGCAACAAACTACGTGGTATAAAAACACATTATTGGGAGGAGACGCATGTTTAGAAAAAGACTATGCAAAAACGTGTGGGCCAGAGGCGGAGCTCTGGTTTTATCGGCAGCCCTTGTTACAACTAATGTAACTATGGTAGCGCCAGGCACTACGGTCTATGCGGAAGATGGAACTGATGAAGCTACATCTGACAGTAGTTCAGAAGATAGTTCTGACACTTCATCAGACAGTTCAGAAGAAATTTCCACAGACACAACAGATAACACTGAAGAAACAGTAACAGAGGAAACAGAAGACACAACAGAATCTTCAGACACAACAGACACAGATAGTAGTGAAAGTGATTCTGCTACAACTTCATCAGGACAGGACAGTGAGGATGCAGTAGATACTGATTCAACACTTAATTCTGATGGAGATACAACAGAGACATCTAGTGAGTCATCAAACTCATCAAATTCAGCTGATAGTGCGGAATCAGATACATCTAGTTCAGCTATTAGCGTAGCAGCTGATGCATCAAGTGAGGCAAGTAGTGAAGAGGATGCAACAGATTTTACATCAGATAGAATCTTCGATGATTCTTTAATTGATGTATGGGATTTTGGTGCAGAAGATTTTGGCTCAGAGTATAATAACAGACTTGATGAAGATACAATTAATGGATTCTATAGTGGTGTTACAGCTGGATCAACAGGTGTAAATCTTGCATCATTCTCTATTGATGATGGGGACTTCCTGTTTAATGACGGCGGCTATTCAACAACACACAGACTTAGATCTACTAATGAGAACATTACAAGATATGACGATAAGGCACTTAAGAATACTAATGGAGAGATTGAATATACAGGATATATTTATTCCAACAAGGCATCTTCAAGTGATGTTTATATAGCTCTTGACTGTGATCCAGATGATATCATCACAGCATATGTAGCTAGTAATGGTACTGATTCTGAAGTTCATTTTGAAAACATGGAAGACTCAACAGATTCAGATTACATGACACATACAGCTGGTAGCAGTGTTGCAACAGAGATGGTTTTCTATCCATCAGAGGATGCAACATACAAGCTCTATTCAGCAACTGAGAAACTCGTAGTTGCAAGAGTTATGCGTGACCATGCTGAGTATGCAACTCTTAGCGGATCAGTTTCAGGATTTACAGGAACAGGTTCCTTCGACATAGTATTTACTAATGAGCAGAATGGTAACGAAGTTAGAGCAACAGTCTCTAACGGTACATATACAGCAACACTTGCAGAGGGATTTGATTATACACTTTCTCTTGAAGGTGCTGACACATATGTAATTACATCTGATAAGGCTGTCAACATAAGTGGTGATACTACTATGGATATGACAGTTGAGGAAGTTACACTTGCTAATGTAACAGGAACAATTACAGGAATTGATGCGGATGATGTATCAAACTTTGTAGAAAAAGCTGAGTTTACATTCACTCCTGCAGATGAGAATTCTGTATACGTTCCAGCAATTGAGATGACAGAGTCAGATTCAACAATTGACTTTAGTGTTAAACTTCAGGCTGATGTTGATTATACAGTTACTGTATCAGGTGTAGATGATTACACACTTGTAACTGATACACTTAACTATTCAGCAGATGCAGAGGATCAGACTATTGAATTTGTATCTAAGGATACAACTAAGGTTGACTTAAGCATAGACTGCGATGGACTTACACTTTCAGACCTTGCTGATTCTACATTTACATTTGTATTGTTAGATCCAGATAATGAATATGCTGATACAGATTACACATATTCATTTACAGGTCAGGATGCTATTGATGGCAACATAGCTCTTAGAGAAGGTCAGTACAGAGTAGAAGTTACTGATGTTCCAGATGGATATGAATTTGATGAAGATCATTCTAAGGATGCAATCATGGATTCAGATCACTATACAACATCTGATGAAACATCTTATCTTGAACTTGAGGTTCCTTTTGATAGTACAGCTGCTGATGCTACAGTTGAATATGCTGAGACAATCACTGTAGGAACTGGCAAGGACTATGAAACAATTTCTGATGCAATAGAAGCTATCAGAAATATGGACAGAACTGAAGATCAGAGAGTTACAGTTGAGATTGAGCCTGGTGATTATCAGGAAATGCTCGTTATCGATACTCCTAATGTAACACTTAAGAACGCTACAGCTGATGGAAGCATCGTTCCTACAAACAGCGGCGTTTCAATTAGTGAAGATTCTGTTCGTATCACAAGTTACTACGGACATGGATATACATATTACAGTATGGGTTCAGATTGTAAGTATGATGCTGAGCTTCTTGAAGTTAATAACTATAACGGATATGCTTCATTTACAAATCCAGGTTCTGGTACAACATCAGGCAGCTATTGGAATGCAACTGTAGTAGTTGATGCAGAAGGATTTGAAGCATACGATATCATTTTTGAGAATTCATTTAACCAGTACCAGTCAGAGCTTGCAGCAGATGATATAATTGAGGCTCAGAGTAGTGCAAAAGAAGGCACAGTAGCACGTGCAAATCTTGAAGCAGGATCAACAGCAGTTCAGGATAAGACTTATGTTGAGAGAGCAGCTGCAATGGCTATGACGGCTACAGCTACAGAAACATATTTTGACCACTGCGCATTTATTGGTCGTCAGGATACACTTTATGGTACAGAAGGTTCTACAGAAGCTTATTATGACTGCGATATCTATGGCGGTACAGATTATATCTTTGGTGGAATGACAGCTGTATTTGCAAAATGCAATCTTGTAATGAATACAAGTGAGAATAATAACGATGTATCTTATATTACAGCAGCACAGCAGAAGTCATCCAGTTCAAGAGGATATCTGATGTACAACTGTACAATTACATCTACAGAGCCTGGTGTTAATACAGCAAGTACTTATGCATCTAAGCCAGGATACTTTGGAAGACCATGGCAGGCTAATACATCAGAAGTTGTATATTTTGATACAGTAATTGATGCTACATGCGAACAGTATGCGTCTACATCTGCATCACTTATCCTTCCAGTAGGTTGGAATTCATCACTTGGTGGAACAACACTTAGAAATGTTGAATATGGAACATATGAAGTATCTGGTGTAGATAATTCATCATCAAGAGCAGAATGGGCTCCAGTAAGTACAGAAGCAGTTACAACAGATGGCGAGACTATTGCAGTAGCTACATTCCTTGGAACATGGGATCCATTTACAGAAAATGGTGACGATATGACAATCGAGTTCCCGGATGGAACAACACAAGATGCACCAACTGTAGAGGACACAACAGAAGAAACAACAGAGGAAGCAGAAGAAACAACAGAATTTACATTTGAGGCTTCATCTCTTACAGCATTTGATAAGGGGAATAAGGCTGACGGAGATACAGAAACAGCTGGAACAGATAACTACTTTACGCTTATTTACAGTTCAAGTTCTAAGGTAGATTCAAGTACTAAGACATGGGCTGATGAATATACATCATCACAGAGAGTTAACTTTGGTGGTGCAGTAAGTACAGAAAAGAATGCTATTAAGTTTACAACATCAGCAGATAATGCAACAGTTAAGATCTGGTGGGCAGCTGGTGATGCTGACAGACAGATGACAATTCTTGACAGTACAGGTACAGCAGTTGATACAACTACAGAATCTTCAGTTAAGAATTCTACATATATTTCGACTCTTACAGCTGGTACAGCTGGTACATATTACCTTGGTGGTACAGCTAATAACTACATCTTCAAGGTAGAAGTAACAGATGGAGAACAGGAAGAGGTAGTAAGAGCTGACTGGAGTAGTGTTTCTAATCCAGTAATTGAAAGCGTAGCACTTAATTCAGAAGATGCTAATACAGTAGATGTAACAGTTAGTTCTATTATCGGAACAGATGGCGGAGACAGCCTTGTAGTTACAATGTATGATGCAGATGGCACAGCTCAGGCTACATCTAAGTCAGTAGCAGAGAAGGACTCATTTACATTTTCATTTGAACCAGAAGTAAGTGGCAGCTACTATTTCGTAGCAACTCTTTCAAGAGATGATGAAGAGACTACAAAGGATAGTGAACAGTCTACAGCAATTGACTTCGTGCTACCACTTACAGCACCTCAGTTCAAAAATGCTGTTAATAAGGGTGCAGGAACAGTAAAGGTTAAGTTCTATTCAGTATCAGAAGCTGAGTCATATACACTTACAGCTACAGATGCTACAGATACAACAGCAGAAGTTATTACAGCAACAGTTACACCGGATGAAGTTGTAACAAATACAAGTACAGAGTATTCATATACATTTACTGGTCTTACTGTAGGACATACATATGATCTTACACTTGTAGCAGTACGTGGAACTGATACATCTGATGCAAGCACAATGAACGTTGAAGTTACAGAAGCAAGTGAGCAGGAATGGACATTCTCAGCATTTGGTCAGGGTGTATCATCAGGCTCCAGCAATGTAGGATATACAGTTAATGATGATGATTCAGTAACAGTATGGGATCTTAACAGCAAGGGTAAACTTGTTCCAGCATCAACAGATGGACTTTCATTCTATTATGCAACAATTCCAGCTGATCAGAATTTTACACTGACAGCAACAGCAACAGTTGATCAGTGGAAATTCACAAATGGTCAGGAAGGCTTCGGTCTTATGGCTTGCGACAGAGTAGGCGTAAATGGAGACAACAGCGTATTCTGGAATAACTCATACATGGCATCAGGTACTAAGGTTGAGTACTACTATGATCAGGCTACAGGAGAGGCTACAACAGATACTTCAGCTGCTAAGATTACAATGAAACTTGGTCTTGGTGCTCAGGAGAAAGTTGGTGTTACAACTGATAATCTTTCTTTGTTAGAAGCAAATGATACAACAACAGTAACAAATGACTTCTCTTCAAATATGTATACACTTGAGACATCTTGCGGAGAATATGGTGCAGGTACATATAATATTTGGGCTAATCAGTCAGGTGGAACCACAAACGATGTTGATAATCTTATGACAACAGTAAGACTTCGCATCCAGAAGAACAACACAGGATACTTTGTAAGCTATCTTGATGAAGATGACAATGTTATTACAACTAAAAAGTTCTATGATACAGAAGCTCTTGAGCAGATTGATTCAGACAATGTATACGTAGGATTCTTTACATCAAGAACATTTAAGGTAACATTTAGTGATATTGAGCTCACACTCGTTGATCCAGCAGATGATGAAGAAGCAGAAGATCAGCCAACAACATATGTTGAGCCTAGCTATGAGGTAGTATCAGCAAGTTATTCAAACACAGCAGATTATGAACTTAGATACACAGGTAATGCTGATGGTGTTCTGACAATAGCAGATGCTGACGGAAATGTATTAGTAGATAATGAAACAGTATCAGCAGATGATGTTAAATGCGTAGATACAACTCTTGTAAAGGGTGACAACAAGTTTACTATTACATTTACACCAGATGCAGATTATCATCCAGAAAATGATGAGTATCAGCTCCTGTCATCATATGAGAGTAGTACATTTACTCATACAGTAACTTATAAGACAATTAACGATGACGAAGAGATTTATGTAACACCAGATGGAACAAGTTCAGCAGCTGGTACAGAAGCTGATCCTGTTGACATCTACACAGCAGTTAAGTATGTACAGCCTGGTCAGACAATCAGACTTGCAGGCGGCACATATTCACTTACAAGCACAGTAACAGTAGCAAGAGGAATTGATGGTACATCATCACAGCCTATCAAGATGATTGCTGATTCTGATGACAGAGCAGTATTTGATTTTGGTGGAAAGTGTGCAGGATTCATATTTGCAGGTGATTATTGGTATGTAAGCGGAATTGATTGTACTAATTCTGGTAACTCATTAAAGGGTATTCAGTTATCAGGTAGCCACTGTACAATGAACGATATTCATACATATGAAAATGGTAACACAGGTCTTCAGGTTAGCCGTTATCTGTCAACAGATACTTGGGACGACTGGCCAAGTTATGACCTTATCCTCAACTGTACATCATACAGCAATGCAGATGCTGGTTACGAAGATGCAGATGGATTTGCTGCCAAGCTTACAGTTGGTGATGGAGTAGTATTTGATGGATGTATTGCATACAACAACGCAGATGATGGTTGGGACCTCTTTGCCAAGGTTGAGAGTGGATGCATCGGACAGGTTACAATCCAGAATTCAGTAGCATTTGCAAACGGTTATGGTGTAGATGGTACAGACGAAGGTAATGGTAATGGATTTAAGATGGGCGGATCAAGCATGTCAGGTCCTCACAAGCTCATTAACTCAGTGGCTTGGGGCAACAAGGCAAAGGGCATTGATTCTAACTCAGGTCCAGATATTCAGGTATATAACTGTACATCATATAATAATGGCGGTGCAAACGTAGCTCTTTATACAAATGATGCAGCAAATACAGATTATTATGTAGATGGTGTTATGTCATACAGAACATCTGATACAAGCGTTAATGAAAATATTAAAGCTAAGGGAACACAGGATACATCTAAGATTTATGGAACACTGAACTTCTTCTGGAATGACAGTGTATGTGCTAACAGCGATGGACTTACAGCAGCAGATAGCTGGTTCACATCATTAGATGCTCCATATGCAAGTGTAGCAGATCCATATGCAGTAGCAGACAGTATCAGAAGTGAGAGCGGCAAGATCGATCTTGGAGACTTCCTGAAACTCACAGATACAGGTATTGCAGCACTTTCTGCAGCAGGTATTACATATACAGATGTTGTAGCAGTACTTGATGGCAATTATGAAGCACTTTCAGATCAGAGCGAGATCACAGGCTCAACTTCAGATGACTCAGACACAGGGGCTACAGATAATTCAGATACAGAAGCTACAGATGATACAACAAATACTGCAACAGATACATCATCAGATTCAAATGATCAGACATCTGATAATAGCAACACGGCAAACTCTGGTAGTGAAGAAAACACAAATGCTACAGTAGAAGCAGCACCAGAAGGAACAAAGATTAAGTCTGATAATAACAAGTACGTAGTACTTGCAGATGGTACAGTTAAGCTTACTAAGTTCGCATCAGATAAGAAGAGCGAAAAGATAAGAGTTCCAGCTACTATCACAAGTGATGGCGTAACTTATACAGTATCAGAGATTGGAAAAGCAGCATTTAAGGGAACTAAGGCTACAAAGGTTGTACTTGGTGCTAATATTACTACTATTGATTCAAAGGCATTCAAGTCAAGTAAGATCAAGATTGTGTTCATTAAGAGTACAAAGCTCACAAAGTCTTCTGTTAAGAATTGCCTTAAGAGCAGTAATGTTAAGAGAGTATCTCTTAAGGGAGCTGCTAAGGAACTTGGCAAGAAGTACAAGAAGATCTTCACTAAGAAGAATACAGGTAAAGAAGTTTCTATAGTAATCAAATAATATATCGTATTAGATATATAGATAAAAGGGGTTGTTCTCCACTGGGAACAACCTCTTTTTCTTTATAAAAAATCGTGCTGTGCTATCAATATATAAATTTGACTTAAGAGCAAAATCATTTAGAATAAAACAACAGGATAAACTATGCATGTAAACAACTTCATGTCGTAAAAAGTCATATATTCTTGTGAGTATTCATAAGAATATGATTCAGGTGGCAAACAAGCCCTTCGACGAAGTCGAGTATAAATG
>CAMJFD010000084.1 GCA_946404845.1 uncultured Butyrivibrio sp.
AAGATATATATCATTATAGATGTGATGATTCCAAGCACTAATAATACAAGGCTCTTATCATCAATTTTACTGCTCCAGTACATTCCTACATTTTCATAGGTATCTGGAAGTTTTACTTCTGTTTTATCTCTATACTGCTCATTAACTTTTGCTATTTGACTCGTGATAGTGGTTCTTCTTTTTTCTGCAGCTGTTAGTACCCGGTTATATACATGTGCATAAAAAACATGCTCAAACTCATACCTACCATATGTAATAACCGCAGTCAGCATTACAACGTCTCCGCTTTCAGGGATATTCTCAGTAACTATACTTCCATCTGAATTCATACGGTTATAGTTATCTATTTTCCATTTAATATCAAATGGATACCCTTCTATTTCTTCTATGAGTTCAAGGTCATGGTCTACATGATCAAGACTTTTATTACTTCCTAAGATTTTACTAGTAATAGCATTTGTAAATTCTGGAAGCATTTCATTAACTTCTTTTTCTGTATAGGCTTTTTCATCTAATGTAATTTCAAAATCTTCTGTTTCGCCATTATCAAAATTAGCTGTTAATAATAATTCTTTTTCGCCTTCACCATAATCTTCCCTTTGAACCACACTACCATTTTGCACCACAGACTCCTGTCTGGCAGTAATATAGGAAACCATTGCCAAAAACCATGCGCAGGTAAAAATCATTATGCATAAGGAGATTTTTTTAATATAATATTCATTTTCTACCTTATCCATACTTACGTGAGGCTTTAGTATTCTCAAATCTCTCCTCACCTGATATGTTCTGATGCTTTTAAAATTGGCTTCAATATTGCGGCATAACCATTTGGCCATTTTGTAAAAGACCAGCTGTATCCCTGCATTATCTGGCTCTGTCATGTCATCAAGCTCTTCATTCCTTGATACAATCATCCATATCAATAGAACCAGAACTATAACAAAATATAAAATTAGAATCATATATCTATATCCACTATCCTTTCAGACAAAAGATAAGCTGCTATATATAATCCCATACAGAGAGTCATTACTAATATTCCAGGAATATTATTGTACAAAGGCTCAAAAAATCCAGGTGATGTCAGTCCTATATACAACATGATTGCAAATGGAACTATATCCATAATATCTGCTTCCATTCTCTTAGCACTTATAAGGACTTCTATTTCTTTTTCAACCTCCGCTCTTTGCCTTATTACTTTTACTGTTCTTTCTATAATCTGCGTCATATTGCCGCCATTTCTCTTAGCTACAGCAAAAACAGCTGCAAATTCCCTGATATCTTTGTTAGCACTTCGCTCGCCCATTTCTTCAAGTAACTGTTCTAACGTTCTGTTATTTTTTAGTCCTCTTGCAACTATCATTAGTTCATTGCATATAAGACTATTTTTTCCATATAACAGTTTCATATCATGAATAGCTGACAAAAAAGAATTCTCTATGGAATATCCTGCTTTCTGAGCTGTAGAAACTGCCATCATAGCATCTTTGAACTGCATTCCAATTTCTTTGCTCTCTCTTTTTTTCATCCTTTTCTTCTGATGAAAAAACCATGGAATTATTATTGGACACAAAACAAAAATCATATAATACGATCCGTAAAAAAGTCTTGAAAAGGCTATGATAACAAAAATGCCTTCAAGTATGATTTTCCAGTCACTAAGTCTTGGACGGAAGTTTTTTACCTGCTGCTTTAAGCTTTGCATCACATTTAAGCTCACCTGTCATCACCCACCTTCCTTCTACTTTTTCATCTGTACTGTCTTCGGTTTCTTCAAACCTGAATAATGTGTTCATCTCAATTTTGCCACTTGTATCTATCTGTCCTGTTAACTCGCATATTTCCAGCAATTTTCTGGATTTATCTCTAAGCCTTCCCAGATGCACGATAATATCAATTCCAGAAGCTATCTGACCTCTAATTGCTGATAAAGGGATATCCATACCCATCATAGTCATAACTTCCAATCTGGATAACATATCTTCCGCACTATTTGCATGACCTGTCGACATCGACCTGTGACCGGTATTCATAGCCTGCAGCATATCTACGCATTCTCCGCCTCGCACTTCACCGACAACTATTCTGTCTGGTCTCATACGAAGAGAAGATTTTATAAGATCCCTTATGGTTATTTCCTTACAGCCCTCAACATTTGCATTTCTTGTTTCCATCCTGACAAGATTAGGAACATGTTTTATCTGTAATTCAGCGTTATCTTCGATTGTGATCAGCCTTTCATCCTGGGGTATGTAATAAGATAAAGCATTTAGAAATGTGGTCTTACCGGATCCGGTTCCACCTGACACAAAAATATTATATCCAGCACTTACCAGCGTTGCCAGATAATCACATAGATATCTGTTTATAGATCCAAACTCTATAAGCTTTTCCATAGTTATAGGTTCATCCGGAAATCTTCTGATTGTTACAATTGGACCGTTCAATGCTATTGGCGGAAGTACAATATTTACTCTGGCGCCATTCTCAAGCCTGGCATCAACTATTGGTTGTGATTCATTTACCACTCTGTTACACTTGGCAACTATCTGCTGTATAACATCCTCAAGTTTTTCCCTTGATTCAAAGCTTATTTCCTGCTTTTGCAACTGCCCTTTCTTTTCCACAAAGATATCATTGCAGCCATTGATCATAATTTCAGTCACTTCACTGTCTTCAACTAATTCCTGCAATACATCCAGCTTTCTTATAGAATGAAACAGCTCCATTCTAAGTCTTTTCTTTTCAGTAAGCGATATATTTAGCTCTCTGCATTCTCTTAATATCTGATCATCTATAAGCTCATACATTTCTTCATCACTAAATTCTCTTGAGAAGTCCATATTGTTAAAAAGCTTATTTTTAATCGTCCGTCTAAGTTCATCATGTTCTATTGCCATAGAAATCATCCTCTCTAATTATATTCCTGACAAACACGGATATTTCACTCGACGGTATCCTTGATGCTTTAGTAATTAAATTCTTAAATAATGGAATACTTAATTTCCTAGACTTGGATATGATATTGTCTTTTCCGTTTTTTTGAAGACACAGATCATATTGATCCATCTTAGCTTTAGACAAAGAATCTCTTCCCTGAATCGTATATATACGATCACATATATCTAGCATATCATAGACATTAGCCACATTCTCTGTTATATCCAGAATCAGATAATCATAATCTGTGGACCTTGTAATCTCTTTGAAAAATCCCATCCACTGTTCGATCGTTGTTGAACATATCTGTTCTCCTGATAATACGGGTGGGATATAATCAAGTCCTCCTACATTTCGCTTAATTCTGTCTATATAGAGTCCGACTTTATCTCCATGACATTCATAGAAATACAGTAAATCTGCAAGATTCTCATCAAAGTGCTCATCCATTATAAATTCAAATGCTGCTGCAAATTCAAGATTCAGATACAAGACTTTCTTATTAACTGATAGTTCCTGTCCAAGAGATAAAGCAAAAGTTGTTTGAAGTGATCTTCCTATAGGAGTAAACAATCCAATTATTCCCATCTTGGAATCTGGTAAGTTACCAACCATAAGAACGTCATCTTCCATACAAATTCCAAGAATTTCTTTTACTATAGAATCTACCGCCTGGTACTTACTAATAGTCTTAATATTCTCAGATTCATATTCTTTGGTCCTAAGTTCACCTTCATCAAGAACAAGTATCTTCCTGAATTCAAAGTCTTCAAGCTCCTCATATAATGACTGTGATATTATGATTAGCGATGTATTATCTTTAAATTTGAATTTCTTAATATCATCTAAATTAGTAAAATCAAAGATTTCCAGTGATAATTTGACGTGCTCTCTAATATATTTGTCCAGCATAAAACAGTAGCTTTCATTTTCATCACATATAGCTATCACATTTGCTTTCATCAGATACCTCCTGCTACGAACAGAGTACTGATCATTATTGGAAGCGCAAAATGAATCGTCTGCTTTAAAGTCCTATTTTTTATCACGCAAAAAAATGATATTAAACCTCCTATCAGAAATGATAGAACGATACACTGAATCAGTTCATCAGTGCTAAGAAACGCAGCGATTGCTGCAAATAATTTGACATCTCCTGCTCCTATTCCCTTAACCAGATATATCGGTACAAGAATTAAAAGGGATATCGCAATCGAAGTCAGTGCCTGAATTCCTCCGGCAGGACCATTATAGCTTTGAGTTAAGATACCTATAAATAGTCCCGCCAAAATCCACGAGTTAAAAACCTTGTTATACTTAAAGTCAGTATATGCTGCTCCTGTTACAAGGCTTGACAGTACCAAGTAGCTAATACTAATCCTCTCCTTTCTATTCATAAAAAAACAATAATTTGGAATCATTATCTCGAGCATGAAAGAGATAATATTTTCAGCATTTATGAGAACCATAAACACTGGAGGAGGGCTCCTCTGCTGATGTGCAAATGAATTCATGCATATCGAGATATAATTCACAAATGAGCGCTCGTGTTTTTTTCACAAGCGACGGTGATGATATTATCACTATACAAATCATATTTCAATACCAAATTGCAAAATTTTTATAAATATTGATTTCTTTGTGAAATATATACATAAACTTTTTAAGATTTTATTATGCAAAAGCCGAAAGGCAGAAAAAAAGAGGTCGCAAACGTGTCAAAAAACGTTTGTTCACCTCTTTTTTTCCGTGTTTTTTCTTATTAAATGTGTTTTACTTAAATTATTAACATTTTTGGAAAAAATTCTTATTAAGCTTTAAAGCCTCGGTTACCCATAAGATTTCCAACATTGACCTGAAGGTTGTATTTATTATATGTCAGGCCTGCATACACCTCTTGAGCGTTTGTCATTACTGGTCCTGACTTATCCTGCTTTTCTATAAAGCTGTAAGCTCGGTGCAATTCAGTAAAAGTTTTCTGAGCATGTCGAAGATATGCCTTTTCATGTCTGGTTTCAAAAGTGATCAGTTCCCTTTTCTCATATAAATACAAACTTAAAAGGTTCTGTCCAATCTCATAATTTAAGTTAAGTGAATGTATTAATTCATCAATACAATTCTGAGTTCTTTTTAAATTGACTGCAAACTCTTCCATATTGTCTGTGTCCAGATTTTCTTCTGCATCACCTAAATAAGTTAGAACCATTTCATACAATATAGTTATCATCTGGGTTTTATTGGCATTTGTTATTCTGTATGTAAAACTTTTTCTTACTTCACTATTCATAAGCTTTATCCTTTACTGTAACAACTGTAATACCTGTGATGGTCTCTCATTTGCCTGAGCCAGCATAGATGTTCCTGCCTGTGATAAAACTTGCTGTGTTGTATATGTTGTCATTTCATCAGCCATATCAACATCCATAATTCTTGAATATGCTTTTGTCATATTTTCGCCGGTACAATCCAGATTCTTAACTGTATGTTCAAGCCTGTTCTCATAAGCACCAAGTCTTGATCTGATTTCAGATACTTTAAGTATTGCATTACTAATATCTTCTATTGCTCTGTCAGCTCCGGTATTAGGAGCATTTGCTCCTGTTTCCTTAGCATCAAGAAGTATATCATGAATATCTTCCCCAAGTTCTTCATCAGTAGAACCTGCTGCAACGGCTTTCTCAAGATCCTGGTATGTATATTTGGTAATGTAATAAATATTTGAGAATACTTTTACCTTCTCTTCATAAGTTGTATAAGAGGTATTTGAATCTATTGCTGTAAGATTATCAATAATATTAGTGTATTCAAGAATCAATTCTTCTTTTTCATCATCATCAAGTGTTGTATCTTCTGAGATTTCTGTCACCTTGGCAGAAAGGCTTGTTGTAAAACTGGTAAATACATTCCATACTTCTTCTGCAGAAGTTTCATCATAGGCATACTCTTTCATGAAGATATCTACTTCATCTCTTGATGTCATAGTTACATCAGTATATTCTATTCCCAGATGTGAAAGGCTGATATTTGGCATTCTTATATCCAGTGTCTGGTCTTCATTTGCACCTATCTGCATCTGCATTGCGCCTTTACCAGTAAGTTCCATTTTTATAGTCTGACCGCTAAAGTCTCCTGTAATTTTAAGTTTGATATACTTACCATCTGATGTAGCGATTTTAACTATATCATCTGTAACAGATACTTTGGCATCTTCCATATATGGATCTGTCTCTGCATTACCTTCACTGTCGAGTTTATATACACTTATTTCTTCCGGACTAATAGTAGTCTCGCCATAATATTCATCATAGTCTGTTGTAAGTCCTGTTACTATATAGTTGCCTGGATCCATGCTGTCTGAATAGCTACTTACTTTTACAGTTGAGTCAGTAGTATATGTTCCATCTGTACCTAGAACTGTTGAATATCCTTTTAAATCAAATACGCCATTTAAAAGAGGCTGTCCATTAAATTCAGTTGCTTCTGATATTCTGGTTATCTCTTCTTTTAACTGACTTATTTCATCCTGTATGCTTTCTCTGTCATTATCACTTACTGTTCCATTTGCAGCCTGAACTGCAAGTTCATTCATTCTCTGCAATATATCATGTACTTCTGCAAGGGCACCATCAGCTGTTTCTATAACAGATATTCCATCTCCAGATGAATCACTTGCTACTTCCAGACTCTTAATCTGTGCATTCATTCTTCTGGCCATTGCTAGTCCAGATGGATTATCCTTGGCATTAACAATTTTTAATCCATTTGATAATCTTTCAAGTGAATCTGTCAGCAAATTATCATTTGATTTAAGTGCATTATTGGCTACCATTGCTGATACATTGTAATTAACTCTCATTTATAGAACCTCCGAGTAATATCTGCGTTTAAAGTGATTTCACAAACGCTTTTGCTATTCCTAATAAATTTCTGCTATCGGAAATTCCATTTTCCGATCCAGTTATTAACTGGCCGGGATCAGATAAATTATACATAATCATTATGCTGTCATTATCTATCTCATATTTATCTGATATCTTAGATATCTTATCTTTCATTTTATCTCTTACATTTACGAGATATTCTTCTACATATTCATCCTGTTTTATGGTTGTTGACAGGATTCCTTTTATCTTACCTCCTTCCTCTGTTACTACAGTCTTAAGGCTTCCATATTCTTCTGTTCTGACTGATACTTCTAGTTTGGTGCCTTCACCTTCTTGCTTTTTGAGCATTACATGCATATTAACTTCTGTTCCATCTACCTCCACAGGTATTTCATAACTGTTATTTTCTGCCATAACGCTTCTTACTGACAATTGTTTTTGCATTAGTGTTATAGCTTTTATATCTACATAACTTGTTACGCTCTCTTCTATGATTTCAGTAAGAGCAGCACTTGCTTCTTCAAGATGTTGTTCATATGCCAGCTGGAAATCATCAACTTCTCCCATCTCATCTATCATTGACTGTTCTTTGGCCCTTACTGCTCTGTTTGCGAGTTCTAATGCCTTATCTGAAAATCTGTCTGATAATTTTCTTCTGTCATTCCTTATCTGATTCATTGCATTCAGGTTATTTATAGTTACTTTCTCACCATTTTCATCCAGTTCATTCATCATGTCATAAGTCATTTTTCTTCCAAGAATTTCCCGGTTGTTTTTAGCAAGATTATTATAGTATTGAAGATCCGCTTCTCTGTCAGCTGATAATTTATCGAGGTTATCTGCAAGTTCATCAAGATAGGAATCGTTACTTGCTTTTACTTCATGTAGCTTTTCAGGTTCGAGATTTCTATATACTATACTGGCTTTCTGGCTATAGTAATTAAATGCTCTGTCTATCTGAACAGATATAGACTTTGAAGAATCTGCATAAGTAGGTTCAAGACCGCCAAAGTCATCATCTACCTTTACGTCCATTCCTTTTTTGCTCTTATTACCTGTGCGCATTGCTGTTAACAGATTGGAAATTGTCATATCAGCTCCAGTTTCAAGTACTACACCTATAGCTGAGTTATTAGTCTTATTAAGATTATTAAATAGTCTGTATATTCCTATAAATGTCTCCTTTTCTTCAGGAGATATCTCATTATTTTGTTCCATCTTGTATAAGAACCTGGCAAATTTCTCACTGGATTCATTTGACTTATTTTTGCTCTGATCCATTTCCTGTCCCAACTCATCGAGAGTCATCTGTAAAGGATTCTTGCCTTCTCTTATCATTTCAAGTACGGAACCTGGATTAAGTTTTCTAACTACCTCAGTAAGTTTGGCATCAACACTGCGAACTCTGTCTATATTTTCAGGGCTGAGAGTCATTCTATTATAACCAAGTATTCTTATAGCCCTTCTGTTTGAATCATTAAGCTCTTCTCCAATATCTTCAAGTATCTCATCTGTATTACGAAATGCTTTCTGTATATTATCACCAAGATCTGGCCTTGGACTTGTCATAAGTTTTTCGTAATTTATTCCTGCTTTTTCATATCTTGTCTGAAGATTAGCTGCTTTGTTATAAATACTATCAAGTGTATCTTCTGTATTATCTGTATTTATTCTGCCAACTATAGATATTGGCACATTATATAGTGCCTTAATCTTGCTGACGCTTTCTTCATACAAATTATATTTATTAACTGCTGCTGTATTTTCAGTATCGTCTGTTCCAAAAAGGTTGGCAGCCGTTCTATCAATAACGCTTTGAAGCTTATTTATAAGATCTTCCATAGGTGCTGTATCTATAGAAAAACCTCTTTTTAATAACTTATAATTAGCTTCAATAGTCATATAATATCTTGCTTCTTCAAGCTGTTTTCTTGCGACTATCAGTTCTGTTGACTTATCGGTAACTACAGTTTGATTGTCATTAGTATTTACTAATCTTTCTTCCAGCGTTTTATTTTTTACTGAACTTAGATTTTTGATAGTCAGCTCTTTTTCTTCTTCAAGAACTCTTTCTATATCAGCATCTGTAATATTATTAAGTTCTGTATATATCTCTTTTGCCTTTTTTAAATTCGAATTTTCTTCATGTAGATTCCCGAATTCGGCTGGCTTCCCGTCTGCTATGGCAGCTGCAGATGCTCCAATTACATTATTTACATTTATTGGAACTGATATTTCTTTTAATTCCTCAAGTCTTGTAAGATTATCTACTGTAAGTGGAATATTTTGAGTTATCATCCATTTGGCATCCTGCTGTATATTATTTGAATTTACATCAAATCCAGCTTCAGCTATTACACCATTAATCTGATCACTAATATGCTCAAGATTGGTATTATCAGCCTTTTGAGCAAGATAACCACTTCCTTCGAGCATATAAAAGCCTCTGCTATTCGCATTCTGACCATTTGTGCTATGAGATGCCACATAGAGATTCTCTACAGATGGATCCTGTTTGTTTAAAACCATATATTTTATGGTTCCACTACTTATCTCTGTTATATCCTGTGATCTTCTTACAGTTTCCATAACAGCTTCTACATTTTCTGGAGTAACTGGAATATCATTTTCTGCAAAGCTTTGCTGCAGTTTGGATGCAAGTGCATCACTACCTGTTATTTTGGCGAGCTTATCAGAACTGATATCATCATTGTAACCAGCTATCTGCTCTCCAGCTTCCAGCATAACTGTCTTAATCTTATCGACTATGGTAACAGTTCCTGCAGGATCCATATTATTGATATCAAATCCATTTTGTTCAGCAGCTGCGTAATCTTCTGCTGTCATGGTATTTGATAATAATGTTTTGTAATTTTGCTGCATCTGAACATCCGTGTTCTCTGCAAGGGCCTGTATATCCTCTGCTGTCTTGCCGTTTTCCGAGTATACGTTATCACTCATCAAACTACTATCAAGATTTACTGCATAGGCGCCTTCCATTTTCACTTTGCTACTAGTCTTAAAAGTAATGTTGTTACTAAATTCCATTCTAGATACATCCACTTCTTTGCTGTTATTTTCCAGACCAGTTGCATTCAAAAAATTAATATTCATATGCACCTTCTGTATAATATAAAAATAAAGGGTCGCTTGCGACTCTTAGCGCCCGAGTGGTATTGCTAAGTAAAAAATTAAGGTAGCAGTTTTCACTCTGCTACCTTATTTTTCGGATAATTTATATTATTTCTTAACTGCTAAAAATTTATTAATAACTTTAGTATTTTACATATACCTTTAACTTGTTTACTTTTTTGCTCTCTTAACAGTTTCTTTTTTTACAGCCTTTTTTGTTTCAGATTTTTCTTTAGTTTCTACCTTCTTTTTAGCGGTTACTTTTGAGCTGCTCTTTACAACCTTTTTTTCTGTCTTTGCACTTGGATCCTGGAATACGAATAATTCAGCTCCATATGGTGGAAGATCCATTTCTATACTGTAATCCTTGTAGTCGCATAATCCAGGAACTGCAGTAATCTTATCTGGCATATTGCTTCCTGCACCTGCAAACTTGGTATCAGCACTGTCAAGAATATGCTTATATGTTCCTGCAAATGGTACTCCTACTTTAAATCCTTTTCTTTCAATAGGAGTAAAGTTGATAATTACAAGTATATTGTCCTTACCATTTGCTGCTCTTCTGTAATAGCTATAGATACTTCTGTCTGAATCGTCAGCATTTATCCATTCAAATCCGCCCCAGTCATCATCTACTTCATATAATGCCGGATACTTACGATAAATCTCTAATAGCTCTTTTACATAATCCTTCATTCCTCTGTTCAGATCGTTCTGCAGAAGGAACCAGTCCAGCTCTCTCTTCTCACTCCATTCTCTTTCCTGACCAAACTCCTGTCCCATAAATAGGAGTTTTTTTCCTGAATGAGTAAACATAAATGTATATCCTGCTCTAAGGTTTGCATATTTATCTACCTTATAACCAGGCATTTTCTCTACCATAGAACACTTAAGATGAACTACCTCATCATGTGAAAGTGGCAGAATATATTTCTCTGCGTTATTATAGCTCATTGCAAATGTCATCATGTGATGAGCACCTTTTCTGAAATATGGATCGAGCTTCATATATTCACAGAAATCATGCATCCATCCCATATTCCATTTGAAAGAAAATCCAAGGCCATCATCTTCTGGCTTAGCAGTTACTTTTGGCCATGCAGTTGACTCTTCAGCTATTGTTATTACATTAGGATATGTTCCTCTTACTACTGAATTAAGATGCTTGAAGAATTCAATTGCTTCAAGGTTCTTATTTTCTCCGTACTTATTTGGAACCCACTGTCCATCTTTTTTACCATAATCAAGGTATAGCATTGATGCTACTGCATCAACTCTAAGTCCATCTACATGGAACTCTCTAATCCAGAATAGCGCATTTGCAATCAAAAAGTTTCTTACTTCATTTTTTTCCAGATTGAAAATCTTAGTACCCCAGTCTGGATGTTCTCCCTTTCTTGGGTCTGGATGCTCGTATATACATTGACCATCATATCTTGAAAGGGCAAAATCATCTGTTGCAAAATGTGCTGGTACCCAGTCAAGAATAATACCTATATTGTTCTTGTGAAGCTTATTAACAAGATACATGAAATCTTTTGGTTCACCATATCTTGAAGTTGGTGCATAATAACTTGTTACCTGATAGCCCCATGAACCATCAAATGGATGCTCAGCTATACCTATAAGCTCTACATGAGTGTATTTCATCTCTTTGAGATACTCAGTAATTCTGTCTGCAAACTGCTTATATGTATAAAATCCATCTTCTGTTCCATCTGGATGTTTCATCCATGAACCTATATGACATTCATAGATTGCCATTGGTTCTCTGTTATAGTCTACATTTTCCTTGCTCTTGTACCACTTCTCGTCTGACCACTTAAAGCCATTAAGATCAGTAGTTCTTGAAGCATTTCCAGGCCTCAGCTCTGCATAGTTTGCATAAGGATCAGCCTTATATAGTTTCTGACCTTCAGGTGTTCTGATAAGATATTTATAAAGTTCTCCAATTCCTACCCCTGGAATAAATAAAGTATAAATACCGCTATTTGGCATTCTGTTCATGGTATGAATCTCTTCATCCCATCCATTGAACGTTCCTATTACATTTACACTTGCTGCATTTGGTGCCCATACGGCAAAAAACATTCCTTTTTTACCATTTTCTTCAGACACATGTGCCCCTAATTTCTTGTAAATTTCATAGTGTGTTCCTTGTCCAAATAAATATTCATCTGCCTCGGAAATAAATACCTTTTCTCCCATTATTGATGCCCCCTGTAAGTATTATAAGTATTGTATTTAATGCATAAAATCCTTTTCCCTGAGGATGATCATATCTTCCTCATCATATCTCTTTCCAAAAATCGTATCGAAATAATGTCCTACTGTTCGCTTATTAGCATAGTAAATTGCATCATCTACTATATCCTTAACCTCTGAAATTGTTACTTCATGGTCAAGTCTCTGATTCTCTGCAATTACAGTATGAAGTGCCAGTATTCCTAAATTATCAATTGCATATTCTTTTTCAAGTGCATACTGCTTGGCATATGCAACAAGTGAATCATCATCAAGAGCTTCAATATCAACTCTGACATTAAAGTTCTTCTTAAGTGCCGGATTCTTTTCAAGGAAGTTATCCATATCTCCCTTGGTATCTTCCATTACTATTATGATTCCTTTATTCTCATTCTGAAGTGCCTTAGTAAGTGAAACTACTGTTTCCTCTTTAAGATCTGCAGCTCTCTGAATTATAAGTGCTCCATTTGCAAGCTTATCCAGAATACCGCCAACGCTCTTCTTGTTAAGTGTATTTGCTGTAGTCTTGGCTACCTTACCTGAGAAATTTGAATCTGATGCCTGTACTGCCTTAATAAGTCCCTTGGCAAGGTTTACTGTACCTGCACCTTCTTCACCAGTTACTATTACATTTCCAGAAAATGCATCCATGCTCATATTATCAATTGCTTTGATAATCTGTCTTCTGGATTTTCTGTGATGTATATATGGACCAAAGAGCTGTTTCTCCTCTGGAGTCATAACTCTTAGTCTTTCATTTATGGCCTTATTATCAGGCTTTTTCTTAGTATCGTCTTCTTTAGCTTCTTCTTTGACTTCTTCTTTTACAGTCTCATCAGCTTCTGAAATGTCGTTAGCCTTCTCATCTGTATTTTCAGATACACCTTTTGCAGCATCAGATACATCTTTTTCTGTTTCATTTACAGTTTCTGATTCTGGACTTCCTTCATCATTTGTATCTTCTACAATAGCTTCTGGTTCAGGCTCTTCTGTTTCTATTGATTCTTCTGATACAGGCTCTTCTGAAACAACTTCCTCTGTTTCTTCAGTGATAGCCTTTATAGAATCATCAGTTTCTTTTGTTTCTTCTGCAAGATCGGAAGAGCACACGTCTGAATCATCAGTTTCTTTTGTTTCTTCTGCA
>CAMJFD010000085.1 GCA_946404845.1 uncultured Butyrivibrio sp.
ATTGTTAAGTTCCTTAGTCTCAAGCTTGTGTTCGAATAGCTTATCTATAACATCATCATAATTAATCTTGGCATCCTTATCCTTATGAATAAGATACATAATAGATGATACAACCATATCACAGAGTGAAGTTACAGTGTACTCTGTTGTGCGAACAGATTTATTATCAGGCTCTATATATTCATGCAAGAAACCAAGTACTTCTACAGGAAAATTATTATCTGTATAAAAATGCTCTGTTTCTGCCCAGCCATTTGTACCATAAACCTTGTTTGCCCTGCCATAATAAGACAGTGTCTTAACCGCTCTTGCATTAATATCAAGATCCATAGCAACACGCTCTGCAAGATATGCAGTATGTATAGACCTGTAATATTCATCTTTATTCTTGTTCTTGATATCTACCAGAAGTGCAAACTCTGGATCATTGATATCCATATACATATCATTGCTCTTACGAATGATATATATTCCAAAGAAATTAAGCACAACAACCAGTAGAATGCTATCAATAATAATATTTACAATAGGAACTATTACTACAGAAACAGTAAGTGATGCATTGAGGAACAATACGTGATAACAGATAAGCAGTACAAACTGCATCAGTACTGATACAAACAATGGAAAGCCTATTCTGGTCTCCTCAGTAAGTCCTCTAAACAGTGCAATACCTACTGCACCTGCAACAAAATACATAAAGAATATGGAAGCACTGCCTTCCTCAATCAGCATAACAGACATCATAACAAGTGATGCCCCTGAAAAAAGACCTATTTCCCCATTGGAGAATAGTCCCAGAAGTACAAATACAAACAGATATGGCCATGCTGCATAATTTATAAGCGGTAGTACACAAGCCATAACCATTGAACCTGCATAAATCATTAAAAATACATTTTTTCTCTTAATATTACCGTATAAAAAAGCATCTCTCTGATCATTATCAGCCAGCATAAATATAATTGTACCAGCTGAAATAAAATTAACAATAACGTTTCTAAGTATCTCTTCATAGCTTCTACCAAGAAAATAAGAAGCAGAAGCAGCTATAATACCATTAAAAATAAAAATTCCTATATAAAAATAGATAGTTTTATCTTTCTTTACGTTTTCTCTTTCCATTTGCTCTTATGCGCTCCACTTTCCCCTTTTTTTCATAATCCTCATAAGCTTTGACAATCTTCTGTACAAGAGGATGTCTTACAACGTCCTTACTTGTGAGATTGCAGAAGGATATTCCTTCTATATTTTTCAGAACAGAACTTGCAATATCAAGACCTGACTTAGCATCAGGAGCAAGATCCTTCTGAGTTGCATCACCAGTAACGATGACTTTTGAGCCAAAACCAATTCTGGTCAGAAACATTTTCATCTGCGCTGGTGTCGTATTCTGCGCTTCATCCAGAATGATATATGCATTATCAAGAGTTCTACCTCTCATATAAGCAAGAGGTGCGACCTCAATAGCACCTTTTTCCATGTTCTTCATGAAATTCTCACTGCCCATTATCTGATACAGTGCATCATAAAGTGGTCTAAGATAAGGATCTACCTTACTCTGAAGATCTCCAGGAAGGAATCCGAGTTTCTCACCCGCTTCAATAGCTGGTCTTGTAAGGATAATCCTGCTGACTTCCTCTCTCTGGAATGCTGTTATAGCCATTGCCATGGCAAGGTATGTCTTACCTGTACCGGCAGGGCCAAGGCCAAATACGATCATATTATTTCTAATTGCATCAACATACTTTTTCTGGCCAAGTGTCTTAGGCTTAACAGGTTTACCAGCAACTGTATGACATATGATATCTGAATCAATATCAGCAAGAAAACTATCAGATGATACATTATCCGATGCTTCTTCCCTGTCCTCTTCCATCATAATTGCATAATCAACATTCTGTTCTTCTATTCCAGAGCCCTTTTTAGAGAGACCCTTTAGCTGTCTAATTATTCCGGCAGCCTTTTTTGCATTAGGAGCATTACCGATAATATGGAGTTCTCCGTTTCTGTCGATGATCTCGACATGATAATTATCCTCAATCTTACGAATATAATTATCACCACTGCCAAATATGTTCTGCATATCTTCCAATTGCAGTTTCATTGTAATATCTGTGATTTCACTCATTTATGATATGGTTCCCCGCTTAATATTTTATAGCTTCTATATATCTGCTCCAATAAGACGACTCTCATCATCTGATGAGGAAATGTCATATCAGAGAAACTTAGCTTTTCATTTGCTCTCTTAAGAACATCTTCATGAAGTCCAAGAGATCCGCCTATTACAAAAGAAATCTTACTCTTACCACTTACAGCCAGATCATTCACATGAGCTGAAAGTGCTTCAGAAGTATACTTTTTGCCATTGATTGCAAGAGCTATTACATGAGCATTGTCAGGTATCTTGGATAAAATCCTCTCACCTTCCTTCTGCTTAATCTGATTCTCAATAGCTTCTGGAGCATTATCAGGAGTTTTTTCATCAGCAACTTCTATAATACTCAGCTTGCAATATCTTGAAAGTCTTTTAGAATATTCGCTTATAGCTTCATTCCAATATTTTTCTTTTATCTTACCTACGCATACAACATTTATTTCTATCAATTATTTTCTCCAAATAACTTCTCATAATATTTCTCTACAAAATCATCGAGAAGTTCCTGATTCAGATTGACATACTGTTTGTTAATTCTGTTCTTGATATACTCAGTTCTGGCAAAAAACTTATCTTCACCAGATTCTTCACTACCATAAAACTCATCAAACTGATCTTCTGAAACTACATCATCATAACTGTCAGTTTCATATGCTTCTACTCTAGAATACTCTTCAGCTTCTTCTGGAGTAACACCATCAAGAGCTGCTATATCTTCTACATCAGCATCCATTTCTGAGAGACCTTCTTCATCAAAGCTTATCATCTCATCAGGATTCTCGATTGCATGATCAATCTGATCAGCATCAAGATTCTCATCACACCACTTTGTAATCTGCTCAAGCAGTGTATTTTCTTCTTTTGCCTTTTCTTTAAATATTCTTGCAGATTTTATAGAGAGTATACCCATAACAAAAAAGAGTACAAATAATGCTCCCATAACTCCGCAGGACATGTATTTATTGAATAAAGCCATATCAAATGGATTATTGATAAAGACAAATATATCTCCTATAAGTCCAACAATTCCCACAATAATCAACATATAACCAGATGAATTATTATCTTCTGCCCTCTCTGCACTACTACGATATGCCATAAATTTCCCTCCTGGAATATATTATTCTAATATAATTGCACTACCGCTTACATTAAGTCCGTTTACTCTGCAATTCTGTGCACATTCTGGATATACGGTAATCCTCTGTTCCTGATCGTATGCACCATACAGTATAGGTACCGCTGTATCAGCATCTGCATGACCAAGGAGCTGGAAACTACCATTAACAGCCGTTCCATACCACTCAGTAACATTTGTATCGCTATCCATTAACATGATATACATTTCACCGTTATATAATCCTTCGCTAAAAGTTCCTATAACATTCTGGAAATATAAATATCTGTCATTTAACAGCTCTGAATTATACTCTACATTCTCCTGTCCATATCCATTAGGCAGGTCGTGTGCCCATGAACCGCTATAGATATGAAAAGCTGTAACATTATCTGTTGCAAGATATGCCGGATAACAGCTAAACCATTCTCCCTGACCAGATCTAAGACCATTCTCCCAGCCGCCATAGTAATACTGGTCATTTGCATAACATGCAATACCTGTACCATTAGGCTGACCGTCAGAATTAACTTCACCGTAATAATAGAAGCTGTCTGTTCCCTCAAGAGAATATGACATTGCTTCAAATCTTTCAAGAGCCATCAGATCTTCAAGTGCTTCACCTGAACCCTGTTCCCAATAACTCACAAGTTCAGCAAGCTGTGCCTTGGCATCAAATTCAACTCCATCATACAGATTAGTCATATCTGCTGATGAAATAATATAAAATTCATTACCTGGAACATATTCTGTCTGAACAGCTTCAACAGTTGATTCTGTGGTTGATGCATTGCTCTCATTACTACTATCAGCACCAGCACTGTCAGATGCATTAGCATTAGAATCACTTGTTTCACTAGTAGCCTGTGTTGCACTATCTGAGCTGTCTCCAGCAGATGCTTCAAGTGCTGCTTCATCGATTGTGTTCATAAGAGAAGGATCATCCATTGCCACCTCTACACTTTCTGTAGCAGAATCACCTTTGAACAGCAAAAAGATTATTAGAATCGATAATATAATTACGCCAATAAGCGACGTAATAGTAATTTTTAACTTATCCCCTTTATCCATATAACTTTTTTCTCCTTATGGCATATAGCCAATATCAAACTTTATTTTACCATGATTTATACAATGGTGAAAGGTCAAATATATGACAACATTAAGCTTATGGGAAAAGAAAAACCCTTATGATTCCTACATTAGAAACCATAAGGGTCAACAAATCAAATATAACTTATTACTAATTATAATTAATTATTTATTGCTAAGATATTCATCGATGCCCTTAGCTGCAGCTTTACCAGCACCCATAGCAAGGATAACTGTAGCAGCACCTGTAACGGCATCACCACCGGCATATACACCTTCTTTAGATGTAAGACCTGTTTCTTCGCTTGCAACGATACATCTTCTTCTGTTAATTTCAAGTCCCTTTGTTGTGCTTGAAATAAGTGGGTTTGGTGATGTACCAAGTGACATGATAACTGCATCACACTCGATTTCGAATTCAGAACCAGCAACTTCTACTGGACTTCTTCTACCTGATTCATCAGGCTCACCAAGTTCCATACGGATACACTTACATCCCTTAACACAACCATTTTCATCAGCAAGAATTTCTACAGGATTGCAGAGAAGGTCAAATATGATACCTTCTTCTTTTGCATGATGTACTTCTTCTGCTCTTGCAGGAAGCTCAGCTTCACTACGTCTGTATACTACATGAACTTCAGAACCAAGTCTGAGGGCTGTTCTTGCAGCATCCATAGCAACGTTACCACCACCTACTACTACGCACTTTTTAGGTACCATGATAGGTGTTGTAGAATCCTTATCAAATGCTTTCATAAGGTTACTACGTGTAAGGAACTCATTAGCTGAGAATACACCAAGGCTCTGTTCACCAGGGATATTCATAAATCTTGGAAGACCTGCACCTGAACCGATAAATACAGCATCAAAGCCTTCCTTTTCCATAAGTTCATCAACAGTTGTTGACTTACCAATAACAACGTCTTTTTCAATCTTAACGCCAAGAGCTTCTACGTTCTCTACTTCCTTTTTAACAACCTTTTCCTTAGGAAGTCTGAATTCAGGAATACCATAAACAAGTACTCCGCCAGCTTCATGAAGAGCTTCAAAAATTGTTACATCATAGCCGAGCTTTGCAAGATCTCCGGCACATGTAAGACCTGAAGGACCTGAACCGATAACAGCAACCTTCTTGCCTTTCTTCTCTGTAGCTCCGTTAGGCTTAATGCCCATCTCACGAGCTGCATCTGCAACGTATCTCTCAAGCTTACCGATAGCAACAGCGTCGCCCTTGAAGCCTCTTACACACTTGCCTTCGCACTGTGTTTCCTGAGGACATACACGTCCACAAACTGCTGGAAGTGCACTTGACTGGCTGATAATCTGGTATGCAGCCTCTACATTTCCAGCCTTAACCTCCTGGATGAAACCAGGAATATTGATAGAAACAGGGCATCCCTTAACGCACATAGGATTTGGGCAGTTAAGACATCTTGTAGCCTCTGCTTCAGCTTCTTCTTTATTATAACCGAGACAAACTTCCTCGAAATTAGTAGCACGTACCTGTGGGTCCTGTTCACGCACTGGTATTCTAACAAATGGATCCATAAAACTCCTTTCCTGCGGGTGATACCGCATTAACAAGTATCACTTTTATGGGCATTTCGCCCTCTCATCGTCAATTAGTCGTTGCAGTTGCCACATCCGCCGTGATGTGTATCGCCTTCCTGCATTTTGAGAAGAAGTCTTCCTTCTTCTGTCTTGTACTGTTTCATTCTGTTCATAGCCTGGTCAAAATCAACCTTGTGTCCATCGAACTCTGGTCCGTCAACACATGCAAATTTAACCTCGCCACCAACTGTAAGACGACAAGCACCGCACATACCAGTACCGTCAACCATAATAGGGTTCATACTAACTATTGTAGGAATATTAAGTTCCTGAGTAAGCTTACATACGAATTTCATCATGATCATAGGACCAATAGCTATACATAAATCATAGCTGTGTCCCTCATCAATAAGATCCTGTAAGCATTTTGTAACCATACCGCTTCTGCCATATGATCCATCATCTGTTGTAATATACAAATTACATACTTCCTTATATTAAGTGCAGCTATGGAATATGCTTCAGCTTTAAATTCATCTTCAAGAATAACTAAATCTTTATTCTTGGCACCGATAATTACATCACAGTCAACGCCGTGCTCATGTAACCATTTAGCCTGTGGATATACAGGTGCTGTACCAACACCACCTGCGATAAATACGATTTTCTTTTTCTTAAGTTCTTCTATATCTGTATCACAAAGCTCTGATGCGTTTCCAAGTGGTCCAACTACATCAGCCAGCTCATCTCCAGCCTTAAGTTCCATAAGTTTCATAGTCTCAGCACCGATTGCCTGTACAACTATTTCAACTGTTCCAGCCTCTCTGTCATAATCACAGATAGTAAGTGGAATTCTCTCTCCATCAGAATTCACACGGATTATAAGGAACTGACCTGGAAGACAGTGTCCTGCAACACGAGGAGCTTCAACTATCATCTGAATGATGGTAGGTGTAAGTTTATTAGCTTCTAAAATCTTGAACATTATTTGCCTCCATACAATGTCTATATCAATCTCTCTACAAACGTTTTTATCTTATAACATTATTGATAATAATTCAACAATTTTCTTTAATACGTTAAAGCGAAAATACGTTAAGTTTTACTAGCCTGCCACGCTAATAAGCATCAAATCTGTATTATATCTTTATTTTATCTGTTTGAAATAGTGATAAGTGTGTAATTACCACTCGAATCATATCCTAATCTGTTAACAGTACCATCATGTGTATTAACAGCATAAATAAGACCAGTCTCTTCAGTTGATCCATCATTATATACATGAGTTTCAATTATCTTGTAATACTCACCAGAGCCTTCAATTTCAATAATTGAATCAAACACATATTCATAATAGCCTTCCTCACTACGCATCTTGTTGCCTTCAAGCAAAATATCCAGTTTTAATAGAGTTGCTTCTACATTAGCTATTGCCTGCTCTGTGGATACAAGTCTTGTATAAACAAGATGATAATGTCTCTCGACTATTTCACTCATATTTCCATTGCCATCAATAGCAACAAATTTGTATGTTGATTCTCCCAGTGGCATAGTAATCGGTGAGACATACTGTGTACTGGTATTATCAGGATCACTACCATCTGTTGTATAGTAGACAGTACAGCCTGTATCTGCAAGAACTACAATATGAGTATTCTGGTTATATTCTCCGCTGTCTTCAAGTACATCCGGCGCAGAAGGCCCTGTTATAGCTATGACATACTCATTACTTATAACATCACTTTTTATTCCATATTCATTTATAAAAATGGCTTGTATTACATATGTTCCACTCTCTTCCAGAATGATTTCATTTTCATACAAAATACTGCCTTCATCTGGCACGTCGCCATTAACCGTATAATATATATCACCATTTTGTTCTGCACTTATAGTAATGGAAATCGCTTCTTCAAATTCACCTCCAACAGGTGTCATCTGAGGAATAGAAGGAACATATTTTTCATATTCTTCTATAATTTCTGTATACCTGCAATCAGAAATAAGATTACTGATACTCTCATAGTCAGACTCTGATTCATAAATCTGAATTGCCATTTCATATGCTTCTATAATTACATCTTCTTCATAATCTTCAGAATCGATGATATCATGCAACGTAGTTATTGCTTCATCAAGTTCTCCCTGATTGATTTGAAGCTTTGCTATAGCCAGAATTACAGTAGGATTATGAGGGCTTTTTTCTCTGGCTTTTTCCAGATATTCAAGAGCCTTTTCATACTGCTCGCCTGCTATCGCCTGATTAGCAAGTGTCATATAATGACTGGCAGAGTTAGTTCCTGCCAGAAAAACAATTATAATTAAAATAATACACGCAACAACAATACCTATAATAATATTCATATTAAAAGGCATCTCTTTATAGTCTTTATCTGCCTTATTTTTGTGGTTATCAAAATCCAGCTTATTAACAAGGCCTGACAAAGACTCGTCTATTTTATTTTCTATAATTGGTTCAAATTCTGGGACGATATGTATCTCTTTACCACAAACATCACAGTACATATGGTCCTTTGGCACTTCATTACCACAATTTGGACATTTCATTTATGCACCCTCATATCAGTTATAAAAAATGTAATTATAGACCGTTATGCATCAGAGCAGCTTCATAACAGTTATTCATAAGCATTGCAATAGTCATAGGGCCAACGCCGCCTGGGACAGGTGTAATTGCACCAGCAACATTTACAGCACCGTCATAATCCACATCACCGCAGAGCTTACCTGTTTCCGGATTTCTATTAATGCCAACATCTATTACTGTTGCGCCTTCTTTGAGATAGTCTGCTGTAATCATCTTAGGCTTACCAACTGCTGCAATAACTATATCTGCTCTCTTACATACAGCTTTTAGATCAGCTGTTCTTGAATGAGCAACTGTAACTGTTGCATTTTCTCTCAGCATCAGCATAGACATTGGCTTACCAACGATGTTACTTCTGCCTACAATAACACATTCTTTTCCTGAAATTTCTATATTACTTCTCTTAAGGAGCTGAATAACGCCAGCAGGTGTACAGGATACAAATCCTCTTTCACCGATGCACAGAGCACCAACACTCATTGGATGGAAACCATCAACATCTTTAGCAGGGCTAATTGCATCAATAACAGTCTTTTCATCAATCTGTTCAGGTACAGGCATCTGAACCAGAATACCATCGACATCTTTTCTGTTATTAAGCTCATCTATAAGCTTTAATAACTCTTCCTGAGTAGTATCTTCAGGTAATTCATAAGATAAAGATCTGATACCTATATATTCACATGCTCTCTTTTTGTTGCGAACATATACCTGAGAAGCAGGATCCTCACCAACCAGGATTACTGCAAGTGTAACTTCAATTCCTTTTTCCTCTTTAAGAATACGAACCTTTTCCTTCAGTTCATCTTTGATCTCTGAAGAAATTTTCTTACCATCAATAATCTGTGCTGCCATTATTCTCTCTCCATTCAACATATTATTTAAGGGGCTTATTCAGCCCCCTAATCTTTTTTCATTATTAGAACAATCCAGTAATTGTACCATCATCAGCAACATCAATGTTGTATGCAGCAGGATTCTTAGGAAGTCCTGGCATAGTCATGATGTTACCTGTCAGACATACTACAAATCCTGCACCAGCTGAAACATAAGCTTCTCTTACTGTAATATCAAAGCCTTCTGGTCTTCCAAGCTTAGTAGCGTCATCAGAAAGTGAATACTGGGTCTTTGCCATACATACTGGCAGATTACCAAATCCCATTTCTGTAATCTTGGCAAGCTGCTTCCTGGCTGCAGGAGCAAAAGTAACTCCATCAGCACCGTAGATCTTAGTTGCAACAGCTTCGATTTTCTCTTCAAGTGGTAAATCATATGAATAAATAGGAGCATAATTGCTCTCTTTGTTCTCAATTGTGTTAATAACCATCTTGGCGAGCTCAATTCCACCTTCGCCGCCCTTTGCCCATACTTCTGAAAGAGCAAAGTCACAATTTCTCTCTTCGCAGAAATTCTTAACAAAACTAATTTCTGCTTCTGTATCTGTAATAAATGAGTTAAGTGTTACTATTACAGGAACGCCATACTTCTGAATATTCTCAATGTGTTTCTCAAGGTTTACGATACCAGCCTTAAGTGCATCAAGATTCTCATTAGAAAGGTCTGCCTTGGCAACACCGCCGTTATATTTAAGAGCTCTGATTGTAGCTACGATAACGCATGCATCTGGCTTAAGACCAGCTGATGGGCACTTGATATCAAGGAACTTCTCAGCACCAAGATCTGCGCCAAATCCTGCCTCTGTAACTGTATAATCTGAAAGGTGAAGAGCTGCTTCTGTAGCTCTTACTGAGTTACATCCATGAGCGATATTAGCAAATGGACCACCGTGTACAATAACTGGTGTATGTTCCATTGTCTGAACAAGGTTAGGCTTAAGTGCATCCTTTAAAAGTGCAGCCATAGCGCCTACAGCCTTGAGCTGACCTGCTGTAACAGGTTCTCCGTTATAATTATATGCAACAACAATTTTAGATAATCTGTTCTTAAGATCATTTAAATCTCTTGATAAACATAAGATAGCCATAATCTCTGAAGCTACTGTGATTACGAAATGATCTTCTCTTACAAATCCGTCCATCTTATTACCAAGACCAACTACGATATTTCTAAGAACACGATCATTCATATCCTCGCATCTCTTCCAGACAATCTGTCTTGAATCGATACCCAGCTCATTGCCCTGCTGAATATGATTGTCAAGAATTGCAGCCAGAAGGTTATTGGCTGATGTAATGGCATGAAAATCACCTGTGAAGTGAAGATTTAAATCTTCCATAGGAACTACCTGTGCGTATCCGCCACCTGCAGCTCCACCTTTTATACCAAAGCAAGGGCCAAGTGAAGGCTCTCTAAGAGCGATTACTGTCTTGTGTCCCAGCTTTGAAAGAGCATCACCAAGTCCAACACTGGTTGTAGTCTTACCTTCACCAGCTGGTGTAGGATTGATGGCTGTCACAAGAATGAGTTTACCTTTTTTGTTGTTTTTGATTTTAGATAGATACTCTTCTGACAGTTTTGCCTTGTACTTACCATAAAGTTCAAGATCATCTTCTGTGATATCAAGCTTAGAAGCGACCTCCTTAATTGGCAGTATTACAGCTTCCTGTGCGATTTCAATGTCTGTTTTCATAATAATCTCCATTCGAACAAAATATAAATATAACCCACGTACAAACAAGAGTATATCCAATAACCTTTTGTTTGTAAAAGGAAAAATTCTTTAATATTAAAATTAGTTGTCATTAAGCATTGCAGCAAATTCTTCCTTGGTCATAAGAATCTTACGAGGTTTTGTGCCTTCTTCCTCGCCTACAACGCCTGCTTCACATAGCTGATCCATGATTCTGGCAGCTCTGTTAAAACCAATCTTAAATGCTCTTTGAAGCATTCCAATAGACGCCTTGTCCTTGTCTATAATAAACGAACCAGCTTCAGCAAAATACTCATCTCTGTCAGATCCGCCTCCGCCAATACCAGCAGATGGTCCTCCTACAGAAACACTGTCAATATGCTGCTGAATTTCATCATTATAAGCTTCATCATCACTATCCATCTGCTTTTTGAGGAAATCTGTAATATCCTGTACTTCCTTATCAGAAACAAATGCGCCCTGTACTCTTGCAGGCTTTGGATAACCCTGAGGAGCAAACAGCATATCGCCTTTACCCAGAAGCTTCTCAGCACCGTATGTATCCAGAATAGTTCTGGAATCGACACCACTTGATACTGCAAACGCAATACGGCTAGGCATATTGGCTTTGATAAGACCTGTAATAACATCTACAGAAGGTCTCTGAGTTGCAATAATAAGGTGAATACCTGCTGCACGAGCCAGCTGTGTCAGACGGCAAATTGACTCTTCTACTTCATTACTTGATACCATCATCAGATCTGCAAGCTCATCTACAATTACAACTATCTGAGGCATTTTTTCCAAAGTATCATCATGAGTAGATTCTACATAAGCGTTATAACCCTTCATGTCCCTAACGCCTGCATCGGCAAACTTCTTGTATCTCTTATTCATCTCAACAACTGCCCAGTTAAGAGCTGCAGCAGCCTTTTTAGGATCTGTAACAACAGGTATAAGTAGATGAGGAATACCATTATAAACACTCAGCTCAACAACCTTAGGATCTATCAGAATCATTCTGACCTGTTCAGGTGTTGATTTATAAATGAGACTCATAATAAGAGTATTAATACATACTGACTTACCAGAACCTGTAGCACCTGCTATCAGAAGATGTGGCATCTTACCAAGATCAGCAACTACAACTTTACCTGCAATATCCTTACCAACTGCAAATGCAAGATTGGAATTGAAATTTCTGAACTCATCGCTGCTAAGAAGGTCTCTTAGAGCAACCATGGAATTTTCCTTGTTAGGAACTTCAATACCAACGGCTGCCTTACCAGGAATAGGTGCTTCTATTCTGATATCTGTAGCCGCAAGATTCATCTTGATATCATCTGAGAGGCCAACTATCTTACTGATCTTGACACCAGCTTCCGGCTGCAGCTCATAACGTGTAACGGCTGGACCCTGACTGATATCTGTAACAGTTACATTTACGCCAAATGTCTTAAGAGTATTCTGCAGCTTCATAGCTGTCTCTTTAAGAGTTCTGGCCGAATCTACATTTTTATTCTTGGTTCCTTTATTAAGGAGATTTAGAGGTGGGAATACATATTTCTTAGGTATCTTCTTGGCCTTTTTGATCTCCTGATCCATCTCACTTTGATCATCATTAGATACTGCAGCATCCTTAGAAGATCTTCCCATCTTGATTCTCTCTTCTACAAGATCAGGATTAGTATTCCTATTGTCGATACTCTGGCTAGGTCTATTACTATGAATATGCTCCTGTGTATGTACCTTGTACTCTCCGTTATACTCAGTTGCAGGTTCATCCTCATCTTCTCTGTGAATAGGAATATCATAGAGGTCACTAACATCAGATACTCTGGCTGATGGACGAGCCTTAGGTCTGTTATCTGTAGTATCTTCCATACCTGTATCAGAGTCATCTCCCATGTCAAATTCAAGATCATCATATGAATCTGAATCTTTATAGTCTTCATTATCATATTCAGAATCTGAATTATAATCAGAATACTCATTATTATTTACAGCATGAATGTCATGAATTTCTTCTGATGCAGAATATGTATGAGCAGATGCTTCTTCTCTCTCATCATAGTCATCAGGCTCGTATGAATGAATAACAGGACCGGTTCTGATAACTCTCTGT
>CAMJFD010000086.1 GCA_946404845.1 uncultured Butyrivibrio sp.
TCCATCCCATATCGGGCTCCCCAGGAAATCAGCATACAAATAATCTGTACTCACAATGAAACCGCATCAGTTAATACAAAAACACAATATATAGTATTAACTACTCTGTTATTATACCACAGATATGGGTGAGTGAGGAAATTTTTCTCATAAAAAATCCCCCATATTTTGACATATGGGGGATGATAGAGACTGCTGCCAAAACTTTAGAGATTCTCGAAAATACTTGTACTCTGGTTAAGTCTCTCTGTAACCTTGTTGTTCTCAGCCATAGCATTGTCGATGCCCTGGATCTCACCGACGATCTCAGTAGAATTGGTAGCTGAAAGGCCGATGGCCTCGGTACTCTGTTTTACCGACTCGGTGATGGACTCAACGGAATCAGCCATGCGGTCCATGATGGTGTTCAGGTTGTCAGCCTTGTCAGAGAACTTCTCAAGCATGTCATCCATCATGATGGCTGCCTGCTCATACTTGTCACCTGTGTCCACGAAAGCATCGTAGTCAGCGATAACAGTATTGTTGATAAAGTCGATAACCTCAAGAGCGTTGTTGGAAAGGCTCCTAACGGCTGTAGTAACTTCATTACTGATAACCTGGATATTGCCTGCAGTCTGTCTGCTGTTTTCAGCAAGGGCGCTGATCTCTTCAGCAACAACCGCGAAGCCTTTTCCTGCTTCACCTGCACGCGCTGCCTCGATGGAAGCGTTGAGGGCCAGGAGGTTGGTCTGTGAAGCAATATCGAGAATGACATTTGTAAGTTCGTTGATCTGGGATACTTTTTCACTATCCTTAACAGAAATCTGGAGTACCTCGCCAAGCTCTGTGATCTTGGCTCCGGTATTTTCCTTCTTCTGAGTTGCTGCAACCTTGATCTCATCTGCCTCATTCTTGATGCTGATGGCGGTCTGAGCGCCCTGTGCAGCTTCCTGTCTGATGTCGTCTGCGGCATTCTTAACTTCATCAAGTCTTTCTGTGATCTGATCAGCAGTTGTTGCAACAGTGTCCATACTTGCTGAGAGCTCCTGCAGAGCTGCGGAAGTGTTGGTGATATTGTCGCTTGCCTTCTGAATCTGATCGGTCATCTCGTCAGCTGAAGAGGTAAGGACATAGGTGCCGTCTTTAACATCCTTAATGATATTCTGGAGAGTTCCTATGAACTGGTTGATACCATCTACTATTGACCAGAGCTCGGTTCTTGTCTCAGTTCTTACTCGTACAGTAAGATCACCCTTGCCGGCATTGATGTTGTCGATCATGCTGACAACCTCATTGGAAATAGAACTGATCTTTCTGCTGATCCTGACGATACTCAGGAAAAGACCTGCTGCAATGATGAGGACTATTACGATGATTTCGATGATTACATTCTTGATGGCGCTGTTAAGAGGGAGCTGGAGATAATCGGAAAGACCTGCTGCAAGTCCCTGTATTGAAGCCTCGGCTGTATCAAAGGATGCCTCAAGGCTTGACTTGTTTGGATAATAGGTTGAAGCAAGGACACCATAAACTGTTTCCATGTCCTTTGTCTTACATCCGTTTACAATCGTGTCAACATCTGCAAGATAGGCATTAAGCAATGATTGCAGCGCAGCAAACTGGTCAGAACCATCCGCAACATATGTCACAAGAATGCTGGTGCTAAGATACTCGGTATAGGTAGGAATCTCGGATTCAGCTTTTGCTATATCATCCCTGTAACCCTGGAGAGTAGCCTCATCCACGATACCCAGTCCGGTTGCACCAACAAGAGTGCTCACTCTTCCGTCAATGAGAAGAATCCTCTCTCTAAGAGCTGCCTCATTACCAAGAGTGTTTGTCATATTTGTGCTGACCGTAACAGCGGTAGACATCATGACCTTCATGCCGTTGACCATAACAATTACCACGATAATAACAGCAACCAGGATTACCATGTTTATTGCCAGGTTCTGGAATGCTATTGTCTGAAACAGACCACCCTTCTGGACAGTCTTTTCGTTGGTGGGATTCTCAGCTGTGTTTCTTTCGTATGCCATTTTCGAGACCTCCTATGTGTATTAGTTCTTTTGTGTTATGTGGTCAGTATTGTTGCATTGCTCAGTTACAATGCTCGAAATACTATGTTTTTATAACAGGAACTGTGATTAAAAATACTCATTAGATTCCGCAATCATACAATCGTCAGAATCCTATTGTTATTATACCACGTTATGATTGGTTAAATCATAAACAATCAATAAAACATGCGAGAAAATTGTATGAGAAACAATTTGTGGGGAAACAATTTGCGGGGAAACAATTTGCGGGGAAACAATTTGCGGGGATATTGGGGGAATTGTAGAAAATTTGGAAGAAGGATGGAATCTGGGGAGGAGTGGGAGGGTTGGTCCGGTGAAGTTTTATGCAGGGTAGTAGGACCTTAGTAAAAAAGAAGAATTGGTCCTAATTAGTAAGAATATGTAAGATAGGATTACAGAAAAAATAAGGAGATGGTCCTGAAATGAAATAGGCTGGAGTATAGGACCAAGCAAAACGCTCGCGGGAAGAATGATTAGGTCAAGAAGTGATCCTGCCCGCGAAGAAATTAGTAAATAGGACCATGGCAACGAAAAAGTGTTGGTCCTGGAAGGAAGTGATCAAAGGCATAGGACCACAACCTGGAAATAGAGATGGTCCTGAGGGGCACAAAGATAAGTAATAGGACCACACCTTGAAAATAAGCTAGTCCCCCAAAAGCATCAACTAAGTAAATAGGACTATGTCCCCAAATAAATGCTGGTTTTTGTCGGAATAATAGTGTGCACCCAACATGCTCATCCGGATAAATAATGCAACACTCCACATATCTTGGCTATTTCTGATAAATGACAGCCGAAGCTGTCATAGTCTTTACGACCAGCTTATTCGATTATTAAAATGGTGACCACCTCTAATGAAGTGATCACCATTTTTCTTGACTTATTTTGCTTATTTCGCCTGTCTACTTGACAGGTCCCTGTTCACAATTACGGCAGAGGCTTTTCTTTATAATATATTCAAATTATGCATTCATAGAATCAAAAGTTTCCTTAATAGCATCAAGGAATTCTTCTGAACCAAGTTTAGTAGCATTTGGAAGCTTAGTGATGAGTACAAGGTCACCTGTCATCTTACCTGACTCGATTGTAGAAAGTGTTGCCTTCTCCATCTTGTCAGCCCAGTCGATAAGTCCCTGAATTCCATCAAGTTCTCCACGCTTTCTCATAGCTCCTGTCCATGCAAAGATAGTAGCTACAGGGTTTGTAGATGTTGGTTCTCCCTTCAGATATTTGTAATAATGTCTCTGAACTGTACCATGTGCTGCCTCATACTCATAAACTCCGTCTGGAGAAACAAGTACTGATGTCATCATTGCAAGTGAACCAAATGCTGATGAAACCATATCACTCATAACATCACCATCATAGTTCTTACAAGCCCAGATAAATCCGCCCTTAGACTTCATAACACGGGCTACAGCATCATCGATAAGTGTATAGAAATACTCGATACCAGCTTTTTCAAATGCTTCCTTATATTCCTCTTCATAGATCTTATCGAAGATATCTCTGAATCTTCTGTCATAGATCTTACTAATTGTATCCTTTGTACCAAGCCAAAGATCTTTTTTCTCAGAAAGAGCATACTGGAAACATGCCTTTGCAAAGCTCTCAATAGACTTGTCCTTATTATGCATACCCTGAATGATTCCAGGTCCTTCAAATTCATAGATAGTCTCTCTGACTTCTGTTCCGTCCTCACCTGTAAATACAAGCTCAGCCTTACCCTTACCAGGTACAGCTATTTCTACGTTCTTGTATACGTCACCATATGCATGACGAGCAAGTGTAATAGGTGATTCCCATGATCTTACGTTAGGATCGATACCCTTAACCATAATTGGTGTACGGAATACTGTTCCGTCAAGGATAGCTCTGATTGTACCATTTGGAGACTTGTACATCTTCTTGAGACTATATTCCTTGATACGCTCATCATTAGGTGTAATAGTTGCGCACTTAACTGCTACGCCGTACTTAAGAGTAGCATTTGCACTATCTACAGTTACCTGATCATCTGTTTCATCTCTGTGCTTAAGACCAAGATCATAATACTCAGACTTAAGGTCGATATATGGAAGAATAAGTTTCTCTTTAATGAGGCTCCAGAGAACCCTTGTCATCTCGTCTCCATCCATTTCAACAATAGGGGTAGTCATTTCAATTTTTGCCATTTCAAACTCTCTCCTTCAAAATCTTTTTTATATTAATCAGCCTTCAGTCTCTGCATACGCATCAAGGAATCCGCTCTTAACCATGTTATTATATGCATTGATCATATGCTGATTAGCAAGCTTCTCTGCATTTTCAGGGTCTTTTGCTTTTATAGCTTCCATGATGGCTCTGTGTTCACCATTAGAAGCTGTTCCTCTGTTAGTAATAAGAGACTGACGTCTGATACGCCATACATATTGATGATAATCTTTTAATAAATGCTCGAGCATTTTGGAATCACATGATTCATACATAATATTATGGAACCTGTTATCCAGTTCAGCTATCTGCTCCATATGTCCCTTAGAAGCATGGAACTCAGCGAGGAAAATATTCTCTTCCATCTCTTCCATCTGCTCCTCAGTTATATTCTCACAAGCCCAGCGTGCGCATAAGCCTTCAAGTTTGGAGCGAATCATATAAATATCCTTAATATCTTTGGCCTTAATGCCTGTTACATAAGCGCCTTTATTAGGTATAATCTGAATAAGTCCCTCAAGTTCCAGCTGTCTGAATGCTTCTCTTACAGGAGTTCTTGATACGCCGAGCTCCTCTCCAATTGCAACTTCCTTGAGTTCTTCATGATCCTTATATTTGCCGTTTAAGATATCCTCTCTGATTCTGTGAAAAACTCTTCCTCTTAGAGAATACTTATCTGTTACTTCTTGTTTTAAATCATTATTATTCGTCATATTATTTTATACCCCTCAGCTATCTGCTCATCATAACTTCAGCAGTTCAAACCTCTTTTATAATTAGGCTATATTTTCAATCTTACCTTCTGTTACCTTGATTCCAAGCTCCTTAGAAACATTTGCGATTTCATTAAGCAGCTCTTCATCTGTCATTACAGTAACACGTCCGCTAGCATACTCTGCATCTACCCACTCTTTGATCTTAGTTACAAGTGGTGATGTTTTGGTAAGTATATGTTCGTCCTTAAGCTTAAAATGTATATTGATCCAGTGAGCAATTCCAGCAAGACCTGATGTGTTGGAAACAGCACTGATAGGCGGTCTTCTGAGGAATTTATCTGTATCAAATATATTATAAATCTCTTCGTTCTTGAGAAGTCCATCTGCATGGATACCTGCTCTTGTAACGTTGAAATTCTTACCAACAAATGGTGTCTGAGGTGGGATTGTAAATCCTATCTCTTTTTCATAATATTCAGCAAGATCTGTAATAACCTGTGTATTCATGCCGTTAAGAGTACCTTTGAGCTGAGCATACTCAAATACCATTGCTTCAAGAGGTGTATTACCAGTTCTCTCACCAATACCAAACAGTGATGTATTAACAGAACTACATCCATAAAGCCATGCCGTAGTAGAATTAGTAACAGCCTTATAGAAATCGTTGTGACCATGCCACTCAATGAGTTCACTAGGTACACCGCCGTTTGTATTAAGTGCATATATGATACCCTGGACACTTCTTGGAATAACTGCACCAGAGAAGTTTACACCATATCCCATCGTATCGCAAGCTCGTACCTTAACTGGAATTCCATATTCCTCTTTGAGTTTCATGAGCTCAATACAGAATGGAACTACGAATCCGTAGATATCTGCTCGTGTTATATCTTCCAGATGACATCTAGGGCTGATACCCTCTTCAAGGCAGTCACGAACAACGCTTAAATAGTGTTCCATAGCCTGACGTCTTGTCATCTTGAGTTTCATAAATATATGATAATCGGAACAGCTTACAAGAATACCTGTTTCTGGAAGTCCGATTTCTTTGACTAATTTAAAGTCTTCTTTGCTGGCTCTTATCCAGCTGGTGATTTCAGGGAACTTATAGCCTCTTTCCAGACATTTATATACAGCATCTCTATCCTTCTTGCTATACAGGAAGAATTCACTCTGTCTGATCATACCATTAGGGCCGCCAAGTTCATGGAACATGTCATAGATTCTGACAATCTGTTCTGTTGTATATGGCGCTCTTGACTGCTGACCATCACGGAATGTAGTATCTGTAATCCAAATATCCTTAGGTACATTATGAGGAACGATTCTATCGTTAAAAGGAATCTTTGGTATCTCTTCATAAGGGAACATATTACGGAAAACATTTGGTTTCTCAACATCATCGAGAATATACATATGCTCCTCAATCTGAAGAAGATTGTTTTTGTCATTCATCGTCACTGGACGATACTGGAAAGTGCTATTATCTTGATTCATACTGACTCCTCTCACCCTTTCATTTACAAGGGTATTAACCTTGTGCATAATTGTATACAATCATACTATTTGTGTCAAGGCTACGAATTTACTATATTTATCCTAGTATGAATGTATACACATTAATTTTGTAAGGTAAAAAAGTGGTAATTATAATCAGTACACACAAATAATTTTTTCTAAAAGTAAATAGGACATTTGCAGAGCAATTTCCTATTAAATAAAAAAACACAGTCACTACTTTTAGTAACTGTGCTTTTATACTTGTTATATTTAATATATTTCAGTTCTTATACTGACAATCCTTCAGGAAAATATCCGCTAATTTTTTCTTTATTAAGATGTTCTCCTATAACTATTATTACATCCTGGCCTTTATCTATTGGCTTAACTTCCATTTCTTTTCTGGTTGTATTAAGCTCAATCCAGTTATTCTCTGATATTTCCATAAAGCCTTTGATTCTGAATACACCGCCGCATTCATCATCAGCAAATATCTTCTGAATTCTCTCTTCTATATCATTTTTTGTAAGCTTCATATTCATATAGAACAGAGATTTATATCCCTCATCCCTGTCTATAGGAAGCTTTTCATAATCTGCATGAACATATCCGCTGTTTCTTATTTGGTTATAGTCGTCATCAGTAAGTTCATCCCAGTTCTTTCTAACTGCAATAGAATCAATAGTTCTATTACAATGTATATCCAAAAGTGCTTTATTGACATGAGCTATAGTCTTATCAACTCTGCTATCATCAACTTCCTGAGTTCTGCTAAGCATTATTACTCCTGCATTTGCAGCCTGGGATGCCAATAGATAATTAGACTCTTTGGACAAATCATCATCTATCTTGGAATCCACGATAGTTATCACATTCCCAATTTCATACCATCTGTCCAGAGGTTCTTCATACAATACGTCAAAAAACTCATCCACATCATATATACCTGATGGTTCAATTATGACTCTTGTATAACCAAGCATACCCATAGATATGAGCTTGGTCTTATAACGTCTCTTATGACAGTCAATATCTCCGCCGCATACAAGCATCTCAAGATTAACATTATCTCCTGCAACTTCCTGAAGAAGCATCATATCAACATTTATAGCACCATAGTCATTTTCAAGAATACATATCTTCTCTCCCTGACTTACAAGGTACTTAACATATTTTTTTATAAATGTAGTCTTTCCGGATCCCAAAAAGCCTGTAATTAAATCAATTTTTACCATTAGCTAACCTTCTGTTCTGGCCAGTTATCACGCAGTCTTGAATAATATCTGTCAAGATCTTTCTGCGTTCTGATAACTGTAATCTTATCAGCATATTCCTTAATGACTCTCTTATATTCCTTGTTCTTTCTAAGACTTCTGCCTTCATACAAAATCCACCAGATAAAATCCATATCTATTTTCTCTGGACATCCATCTGTCATAGATTCTCTGGATTTGCCGCAATTTTCAAAATATCTGTGTATTGCTCTCTTAAGACAGGTAATTCTGTTAAGTTTCAGGAATACAATTTCATCTGCCTCCTGAAGTCTTCTGTCGTATAGAACCTTATGATAATTACCGTCAATTACCCATGATGATTCATTATTCATGAAATCTTCAACTATCTCTATTTCTTCTGAATGGTTTCTTTCAATCCATCCTGGAAGCCAATGGACTTTGTCCATATATAGAACTTTGGTATCCTGAAGTTTTGCAATATATTTGGCTAGAGAGGACTTACCACACGCACTATAACCTATGAGCATTGTCTTCATGTAAACACTGACCTTTCTAAATTCAAAAAAAGAACATTTTGAGGAATCGTATTGTTAACTAACGCTAACAGTCTTTATATCTTATCGTTTTTTTCAAAATAATTCAAGTCTTATTTTAACAAAAACGAATTTTTATTCAAATAAAAAATCAGTATTTCAAAATTTTTGTGCCAAAGTAACAATCATTATGCATCAAAATCTACGTGATAAGTATTATCTCCATCATGGATATCTATATAATGAAGGTCAAAATCCTTGTCCATAATATCCATGCAGCCTTCATAATATACAGTCTCTGTCTTTTTGACCATAAACAGATACTTGCCATTATCCTTGGTATCTGCCTCGGCACTTACTTCATAATAGAACTCTCTTCCATCAACGTCACCTGTATATCCTGATGCCTTAATTTTATCTTCTATTAACTGATATAACTCTTCCATTTACAATATCTCCATTAAATCAAAAAGTGATTTTTCTATTCTCTCGGCCTTTTCTGACATTTCAGAATCTGGCGGAATCTGGTCTGGAACCATTATAGGATGTAGCCCTCCTGCATAGGCTGATCTAATTCCATTAAATGAATCCTCAATTGCAACTGCCTCAGCTGGTTCTACATCAAGGGCCTTACATGCTTTTAGATATATGTCAGGATCAGGCTTACTCCTCTCTACCATATCTCCACAAATAAGATGTTCAAAATAATCTATAAGTCCTGCATCTCTAAGTTCCATTACAACGTTCTCTCTGCGTGTTGAAGATGCGAGACCTATTTTATAGCCCTTAGATTTTAAATGTTCCAATAACTCTTTTATACCAGGCTTAGTTGGGAGCTTACCTCCATCATACATCTTATGGAACATTCCTGAACTTTCCTGTCTGTATTCTTCATATGGGAAATCCTCCCCATAATGATCAAGCATTATCTGCCTTGTTGTAGCAGCATTTGTACCAGTGCATTCATAACACACCTCTTTAATGCCAGTAAAACCATATTTTTCTGCTACCTTTTCCCAGCATTCGATTATACATCTCTCTGAGTCAAAGATAACTCCGTCCATATCAAAAACTATAGCTTTAATATTTTTCATTAATATTTCGTTATCCTTTATCTAATACTTAATAGCGTTACTGTATTAATATCAATAACTTAGAACTATTATTATAATATCTATACAGCAGATATATCAATCTTCAAATGTTAGCTTTTTTTGCATATTCAAATAATAAATTGTACACAGTATTATGCCAAAAACAGTAGCTGTTGGTGCTGCTGCTCCAACGCCTGTAAGTGAAGCATCTGGCTGAATACTCATAATATAAGACATTGGAAGCCTTACCAAAAATGACTGTGCAAGACTCTGAATCATTACGAACAGTGACTTGGCATGTCCATTGAAATAACCCATATAACTAAATAATATGCTGGTAACTATAGCTTCTGGGGCAAAACCTCTAAGGAATTCAAACGATCTTGCTATAACAGCCGCATCATTTGAAAATGCTGATGATATAACATCTCCATAGAAAAATGCTGCAAAAGCTATAAATATACCAATAGCTCCGCCAAATACCATACCAAAGTGCATTGCTTTTTTGGCTCTTTTCTCCTTACCTGCACCGACATTCTGCGCTACAAATGAAGCCATGGACTGCATTATAGATGAAGGAATAAGCATAACAAATGACTGAATCTTCTGTGCTACGCCATATCCAGATGAAGCATCTACACCAAGTCTGTTAATAAATGCTACAAGAGCAAGGAATGTAATATTAGTAAGAAACTCCTGAAGAGCTAGTGGTGCGCCTATACCTACAAATTTATTAATCTCTCTTGTGAATCTGAAATGTTTTCTTGTAATTGTAAATGGAAGCTTCTGCTTTCTAATAATAAATAGTGATAATATTACACTGACAGCCTGTGCCATAACTGTGGCAATGGCAGCACCAGCTGTATTTAATCCAAGCCCTGCAACAAGTACAAGATCTCCAATAATATTAACTACACAAGCTATACCAACAAATAGTAAAGGCTTGTTAGAATCTCCAAGTCCTCTAAATACGCTACTTATAAAGTTGTAAAATACTATGAATATAAAGCCGCCGCCGCATATTCTAATATAAGTAATTGTAAGCTCAAGAGCTTCTTCTGGCGCCTGCATGAGAACCGCAATTGGCCTTGCAAATACAAGTAATAAAATGGATACAACTATACCTAGTACGGCAAAAAAGCAAACTGCACTACCAAGAAGCTGTGCTATTCTCTCAGGCCTTTTTTGACCAAGATAAGTCCCCATTACTACTGTAAGCGCTGTTGTAAGTGCTGCCATTGTGAATGTAACAAGATTCATAATGCTACTACCAGTTGCTACACCTGATATCCCCTCAGTTGTACCAAATTTACCTACTACCATGAGGTCAACCGCTCCATACATTGCCTGCAATATAAGGGCTCCAAGGATAGGCAGCATAAATTTCAGCATTTTAGATGAAATACTTCCAGTTGTAAAATCCTGAGCATCATCTTTAGTTTTTGTTTTATTTAATACTGTTTTATTATCTTTATCCATAACTAAAAACCTCTTTCTATAAATACGATAGCTATTGTAACACCATCGATATAAACAATTCTATATACCAATTTTAATATAAATTATCAGCAATAAAATACCACTATATATAATAATGAAACCACCTAAAAATAAACATAATAAAACCGCAACTGCACATGTGACAATTACGGTTTTAAATATTTTCCATTTATAAATACTATTTCTGTATAACAGATTCTATATATTCATTAGCACTCAGCTCATCAAATAATGATTGTAATTCATCCTCTGTAAGATCACTATTTAGAGGACTAGCAGTAACTGTAAGTGATTCGTCAGACTCAAAGATTATTTCCAAATTACAAGCATCCATGATCTTGGCTATCTGCTCATCTGTAGTACCTTCTACAAATGTAATTTCATAATATATGACATCTGAAACTCCTATATCAGATTCTTCGATTAAAAAGCTGTCTTTAGCTGATTCAATGTTTTCCATAGATTCTGCAGACTCCATGGCTGTTTCTGTAGCTGTATGCTGATTCATATATGAACTTATAAATCCTATGACAAAAATTGCTACTACGGCTGCTCCAGCTATAGGCAGGTACTTTTGTAATCTTAACTTTGAAAATGGTTTTATCTTATCAGTATGACTTTCTACTTTAAATGACTTATTAAAAGACTTTTCAGACTCTTTTTCCAATTCGGCTATAAGCCTGTCTTTCATCTCAGGAGTAACTTTGATATTTTTCATTACTTCATTGTATTTACTCAAAGTCATATTCCTCCTTTAGAATTTGCTTTAGCTTATCTCTTCCTCTTTTCAGATTAGATCTGACTGTACTGTCATTAAGTCCCAGAATCTCTGCAATATCTGCAGTCTGATATCCTTCTTCGTAATATAAATGAATAACTTCTCTGTATTTTACAGGAAGTGATTTGACTGCATCCCATACAAATGACAGATCTTCTTTTTCACTGGATATTAGTTCCTCGCTTAGCTCATCTGTTTCTCTTACTTTATTATAATCAATCTTGTTTTTGGCAAGATTAGCTGTAACTCTAAGAAGCCATGCTTTCCTATGCTCTTCTGATTCAAATTCAGGAGCTTTTTGCATATATTTAATAAGAGCCTCCTGTAATATATCTTCTGCATCCTGCATGTTATGCAGATATGAGTACGCAAGTCTCAGCATCTGATTGCCATACATATCTATGACATCCGACATGGACTGCATTGATATTAGAACAGGCTTTGCATCAGTAACTGATGAATAATCCTTTAATGCACTGGCAGAACTGATTCTGACTTTGATATAGCAAACAGTATTATTCACTGTTTTAGTAACAGTTTCTTTTACTATATGCCATAAATCACTTAATGTATCCCCATAATTAAGTGATTTATGGTATATATCATTTATATTTTTTGTTTCTAGTTCAAAGTCTATGCTGCCTGCATTACAACTGACAGTATTACTTATATTCATATTTATCCCCTTTTTCCTTAATCCATTCCTCTCTTTATTTATCAACTATTAGCTGAAATCGCAACGCTTGATGCCATTACTATCATAAGTGCTGCTTCCTGAGCAGCTATTATAGCAAGTGCTCCTGTTATTGCAGATGCACTATCGCATAAGCCTTCGCTTCTATCACAAGATACAAGCATAGCTGCATGCATAAGTCTTGTCTTCTTATCAAGGCCAACCAGCCCTATACCGTAGCCTTTCTGAGATTCAAGAAACGCATCCGCATCTGCGATATCCTGAACGATTTCTTCTACATCTCCCTCCAGTATAGAAACCGCAGCAAGGACACCAAGTTCGTATCCTTTACCGTACTTAAATCCTTTATCTCTAAGCGTATTAAAGATTTTCAGGAATCTGTTACTCTTTTGATCTGCTGTACCAGGAGCCATAGCCAGAATATGAGAAACAGTCTGAATAGCATTTTCACTTTCAAAAGTCATTCCGCCTCTGACTCTTGTATATATCTGTCCCATTTCAGCTATAAGTTCGTCATCACTCTTATCAGATACAGCCATTAAAATGGCAAATACGCTATCTTCACTTGACGTAAGGAAAGGATGATTTGCTTTCATCTCATTATATAAGCGTTTTCCCCTTTCTGCGTACTCACTTATACGTGATTCATCAACATTTTGTGCAAGCAAAATACTTGCAAGTGCCAAATACTCTGATCCCCAGAATTCTTCCTTAAGTCCTTCATATACCTTCTTACCAAAACTTAACAACTGCGCTGGGTCGCTGCTATTAGCCAGTAAACAGATTAGTGGCAATTTAATATTTCCCCTGAAATTAGATAAAATGCCTGTGTTCTTATTTACTAATCTCTTACTCTCTTCAAGTGCCTCTTCTGAAATAACTCTGCGCTTTTTACAAAACTCGCTTGCGCATACAGGAATCATATACGCACTCTCAAGA
>CAMJFD010000087.1 GCA_946404845.1 uncultured Butyrivibrio sp.
TAATGGCATTTATATTAAGAACCATATTCATCAGTATCCTAGGCAAGACACTTAACGGTGTTAACGGCCTTTATACATCTATACTGACTCTTCTGTCCATGGCAGAGCTCGGTATCGGTACAGCACTTAACTTTGCGTTGTATGCACCAGTTGACCGCGGTGACAAAGAGAAGATTAAATCCTACATGCAATTATATCGTAAAGCCTACCACACAATAGGCTTTGTCGTAGCAGCCATAGGACTTATCCTCGTTCCATTTCTCAAATACCTTATCAAGAACCCACTTGGCCAGACGGAACGTGACCTCATCTGCTACTATCTGATATTCCTGTTCAACACAGTCAGCACTTATTTTGTATCATACAAGTACAGCCTTGTTAATGCGGAACAAAAAAACTATATTCAAACGAACATCAATACCATGACTAAACTCGTTGTAATGGTGTTCCAGATATTAATCCTGCTCACAACTAGGAACTTCTACGCTTACCTTCTAACAGATGCTGCAATTCAGCTGCTTCAGAAGTTCTTTGTAAACGCATACCTGAACAAGCTCTATCCATATCTATTGGAAAAAGATGTAAAGCCATTATCCAAGGCTGAGAGCGACGTCCTATGGAACAAAACAAAAGCACTTGTTCTCCATAAAGTCGGTGATTCAGCAAGGCTTCAGACAGATGCACTTATCATATCTGCCTTCATCGAAATCTCTGTTTCAGGTATGGTAGATAACTATACGCAGGTTGTTACGACAGTTTCCAACTTCGTTAACATCATTTTTAACTCAGTTATATCAAGCTTTGGTAATCTGATTGCAACAGAGAGCAAACAGAAACAATACGAAGTCTTCAAAATATACCGCTTTGCAGCTGCCTGGTTCTATGGCTTCTCAGCAACAGGATTTCTCGTACTCCTGACACCACTTGTGGACTTGTGGCTCGGTGAAGATTTCCTCCTGCCATCACTTGCAGTTGGGCTCTATCTCACAGACTATTACTTCAAGGGAGATAGAATTGTCCTAAGTAACTTCAAGACAGCCGCCGGCGTTTTTGAACAAGACAAATACCTGGCACTCATCCAGGGAATAGTCAACCTGATCCTATCAATAACACTTGTTCAGGTAATGGGACTTGCAGGCATCTACGTTGGAACAGTTGTATCAGGACTAATTGCGAACCTTACTAAGCCATTTATCATCTACCACGTATGCTTTGACCGCAAGGTTGCATCCTACTACGTAGATACAATTAAATACTTTGCCGTTGTTGCAGCAGTATTTGTAGTTAGTAAACTCATCAGCATCAAGATCCTTGCAAACCTTTCTATTCCTACATTTATACTAATGGGTATAATTATAACTATTCTATTTAACGGTACATTTATATTATTATTTAGAAAAACAAATGAATTTAATTACATGAAGAACCTATTCATGAAGAAGATAAAAAAGTAAGACTATATCTAGTTAAGTTAATGGGGGATTTCGATGTCAATAGAAAACATGAATAAGCTTGATTCAACTACATACAAAAAGCTAATCAATGTATCAATAGAGCAGCTACATGAAATACAAAATCCATCTACCAAGACAAAGCTCAAGAACACTGCTAAAAAAATGCTGGGCAGAAACGTTGCAGACAAAGATATCATGTTCTGGCCTGCCGGAATGCTCTTACTTGGCCTTGTACATGCTCTTAATTCTTCAAATATTGATGAACCAACTCGCAAACGTATTATCAAGGAGCTAAACAATCATCTGGATATATGGGCTCAGAAGGTTGAATTCGTTGACGACTGCCTTGCAGGCGTTGCTCTTATCAAATATATGACTTATATCCAGAACAACTATCCTAAGGAAAGCACCATGATAGAGCAGCTTGGCAGTTACATCGACAAGATTTATTCATTTATAGAGAACAGCAGAACAGACAGCGCAGGCTCCATAGTCTATAATAACAAAGCCCAAAATGACTATATATTTGCAGATGGATGTGGCATGATAACCATGTTCCTCAGCGCATACGTTGCAGCCACTGGCAAGGACGAAGCAAGAATACTTGCAGAAAAACAACTCTATGACTTCATGAATTATGGAATGGACAAACGCACTGGTCTTCCATACCACGGTTACAGCCAGGATGAGAACGAGCAAAAAGGCATCATTGGATGGGGACGAGCTGTTGGCTGGATCATCATGGGATTGTCAGAATATGTTCAGCTGGATACAACCTGTAAGTTATTCACAGATTGGTATCAGAAGCTTATAACATCAATTCTTACATATCAAAGAGAAGACGGCGGATACAGCTGGCAGTTAGAATGCATAGGCGGACATATAGATACATCTGCAACAGCTATGATTACTTATGGTTTATTACCATTAAACAATACAAAAAATTCTATTAATACTGATATCCAGAATTTAGATATCACTATTATAAAATCATCATTAGACAGGTCTCGCACATGCCTTATAAATCACATTGATGACGCAGGCCACGTAACTGATTCACTATCAGCATGCATCGACTTTGCTGTACACTACCAGACTTACGGCTGCTACCCTTGGGGACAAGGCGCAACAATAGCCTCACTTACTGAAGTATAACTAAGTTAATCTTATAAAACAGACCAACTTATCAATTTTTGATAAGTTGGTCTGTTTATTGGTTCTCTATTTGACATGTCAGCAATAGTCCATCACTTGATTAGAAATAACAACCTCAGCGCCAGTTCTCCGCCCCATGTTGGACGTAGTCTGTACATGTAAAAAAATCTTTTAAATCTTCCACCTTTACCAGATAGCATCTGCCAAGTTGCATTTGTTTTCTGTGGCATCTGCTCTCTTGCAGTCCATGTATACTCTTTTATCCTATTACATTTCTGATTAAATTCAGGACCTGTGATTTCTCTCTTGAGCCAATTAGTGATGAGAACACCTACACCATTTCCATACTCAGTAAATGTATTTTCATGCCTTCTGTATTTAGTCAGCATTCTTGAATCATTAACTATTGTGCCATAAAAATGGGCATTCCATATGATCCACTCATCGTGATACAATCCTTTACCTACAGGCTTCTGAGACAAACATAAATCTCTCATCGCATTGTTAATAGCCATGCAAAATCCTGACGCATATGTATAAAATAATATGTTCATATCATTCAACTTAGATACACTTCCCAGCTTGTGCTCACTCATCACATTGAGATCACCATCACAGTTCTGATAATCATGTATGAACAGCCCTGGCTTGTCATCAGCAACATCCTCAAGATGCATAACTGCTGACGCCGCCTTCTCTTTCATCCACACATCATCCTGATCGCAGAAAGCATAGTAATCTGACTTTGGTACATCCTCCAACAACTTCCAGAAGCAGTCAGGATATCCCACATGTGAACTATCCATCAGAATCACCTTGCCCGGATACATCCTTACATACTCATCTATTATCTCAAGTGTAGAATCCGTAGACTTATCATCTCTCACATATACCTTGAGATTCTCATAAGTCTGATTCATCAAGCTATCCATCTGCTCTCTAAGGTAACGCTCACCATTGTAAGTGCATAGTAAAACACTTATGCTCTTATTGTTTGTATTTTTTTTATTCATATTACTTTCCCATTCCTCTCACGCGCGACAACACCTTCATCCCAGTATTCAGAACAACCAGAAACGCCTTATCAACGCCCACTCTATGCATCAGCATATACATAGCAATGACATGCCTTACATTAGCTCTCTCACCATCTGGCTTATTCCATCCAATCAGCTTGTTGTACTTATAATCAGGGAAATATTTCTTGATCCAGCGGAACACGTCATCTCTATAAGACAACAACTTCTTATTACTCTCATATCCCGCCAGATACAATATGTGGAACAGCGCTGTCTTCAGAATAAAGAACTCAAAAGTCTTATCCGCCATCCACTTCTCTGCTCCGTCCATCTTACTCATAGTCTTAAAGAGAGTCACCATGTTGGCCTTCTCATCATAGCGTCTGTGAGTTGTGTTAGATACAGAGCTTTCATTTAATAGCCAACTATATCCTACATAATCACTATGTACAGCCTTATCCGTGTGAGAATATGCCCGCACATTGAAATATATGTCCTCACCGAGAGGGACCGGCAGGAACCTGATATTGTTATCTCTTATATATGAACACTTATATATCTTGCCCCACGGCGTGATATTCATGAACCTGCACCAGTCATCATTTGTGAGTACCGCCTGATCCAACACATTACCATTACTGTCAACATGCTTATATCCGGAAAAAATCATATCGGCATCCGTATAAACAGCATGCTTTACAAGCATATCAATATACTCACTCTCTATATAATCATCCTGATCCATGAACAACAAATAGTCTCCAGATGCATTATCAATTCCGGTATTGCGAGCTCCGCCCTGTCCCATATTGGGCTGAGAAATCACCCTAAAATTAATAGAAGACAACGCCACCTCATCAAGACTTCCTATCTTATCCCTGATGATATCAGCACTTCCATCTGTCGAGCCATCATCTATGAATAAGACCTCCAGATGTCTGTAAGTCTGTCTGAGTACGTTGTCTATTATTCTATCTATATATTGTGAGCCATTATAAACTGGTACAATCACTGATACAACTGCTTCCATCTACACATGCTCCATTACATTAATCTAAATTGTTTTGCTCTTCGCCTTTTCTGTAGAAATGCTCAAGGATTCTTGCAATCCACTTAGGCCAGAACTTACAATACATTTCAAAATCTTCACGGGATCTGTTACTATCTGCAATAAGAGCAGTAGTTTCAGACTCTGCATGTATCCTGTGTGACATCAGTATGTCATTGCAGAATACAAATTCTCCCTTTAATCTAGAGAATCTCTCCCATGCCTGCCAATCGATACCGCCCTTATAACCAGGAATGAATAGCTGCTGTGGCAAGTTATCCTTAACATAAGTAACTGATGGACAACATATTGCTGAACCAAGGGACAGCATACGTCTTCTGATGAACTTAGAACTCCATGCCCATCTTGGACGCATTGGGAATAACATAACCCTCTTAATATTTAAAAGCTTATTGGACTTAACTTCAACACCGCCGTTTCTCAGCTCTGAATAATCTGTAAATGCGATGAGCGGATGCTTAGTCCTATTAATATTCTTAATTATCACTCTGGCATAATCAGGATGATAGATATCGTCCTGATGAGTAATAGTTACAAGAGGAGTCTTAGCCATCTCAACAGCATAGTTCCAGTCTGTTGCTATATTACTCTTACCAGCCATCTTGTCATTAACATACATTTGTATATTGTACTTCTCTGCAATCCCCTTAATATAATCATTTGGAGTCGAGGTTGCGATTATGACATTCGTCTTTATCTTCTGGGCAAAAACGGATTCTATACAATTTTCCAGATATCTGCTCTCACCATATGCACAAATAGCAAATGTATGATCTTTTGCTGTATAATTCATTTTCAATTCTCTTTATCTGAACTGAGTTCTCCGTCTATATCAACCTTGTCCTCAAGTTCTCTTACTCTCTTTTCTAATAATGCCTGTGTCTGAATAAGTTTGGTAATCCTCTGCGCCTGCCTTGATGCTATAGATGTAAGCGACATTACCAGCATAATGAGGAACGCAATCATCGTTATGAACAGACCATTCATAAGACTCGTAATTCCCACAAGAGATATGAACTTAACCATTATCTGAGGGAACAGAACGAGTATCAACATAATAAGCCCTGTGAGGAGCCACAGAAGCGTATATTTCATATTAAGTTTCTTATGCTTTAAGAGTGACAGGATTATCACATAATAAATGACAATCGCCACAATCAGCATAAGCGTTAGCCTTGGTGGTATTATACTAGGCATATTACCTCCTTATGCCGTAACTGATACGACATACAATTATATCAAGTGTAACTTTGATCATATAATAAACAGATCTTCTGAAGTTGATGGAGCTCGTACCGCCCTCACGTTCCTTCATAATTACAGGAACCTCCAGAATTCTCTTACGTCTCATATTTGCATCCACAATAGCCTCTGGCTCTGGATAATCGATTGGATAGTTATCAGCATATATCCTGATAAGAGACTTATTAACAGCCCTGTATCCGCTAGTTACATCCTTAACACGTTTGAAGCACAAAATAGTTATGAGCCAGCTCAGGATACTAATACCAATACGTCTTGTTGCAGATGACTGAAAGCCTTCCTTATTGATGAATCTTGAACCAATTACATAATCAGCCTTATCTTCCAGAATAGGTCTTGTCACATCCTCAAGATATGCAGGATCATGCTGTCCGTCGCCATCAATCTGAACTGCTATTTCATAACCCATCTCCCTTGCATATCTATAGCCTGTCTGAATGGCTCCGCCTATACCAAGGTTAATAGGTTCATTTATATAATTATATTTTTTTCTCTTACATATCGCTGCCGTGTGATCATTAGAACCATCATTTATAATGACATAATCATATTGCGGATAATTCTCTATGAGATTATCTACAACACTTTCAAGGTTCTCTTCCTCGTTATATGCAGCAATCATCAATAATATATTACTAGTTCTCTTCATTATGCAGACTGCCTTTTATTGTTATAAAAAAATTTTTCACCTTGTATATAATATAACATAGTCCTACTCTTGACTACAAATAACCGACAGACTATCATCATATCAGGCTACAAATAACCAACAGACTATTATCATATTACTTCAAGCGGCATGCAAGGCTCATTCCCACTGCTGCTCCATTTTCGTTATATTCAACTATATATAAAGCATTATTTTCAATATTGCCCTGAACATCTAAGACATTGTTAAGCTCATCTGACAGATACACATCAGAACTATATATCCAGATATAAGTATATCCGCCATTTGTAAGTATCGCTGGCAGATCAGCTATAGTAATCGACTTATCAACCGTAAGCCTTATATTGGCGCCTTCCTCAGTAAATGCCCATGGCTCATACAGATAGTTGCTGGCCTTATCTTCCAGATAATAATAAGCCATATTGGTAGGATACTCGCTCTTACCTTTCTGATCTATTACATATACCCTGTCAGTGTCGGACAACATAGTCTGAATATCAAGTACTTCCCTGCGGGCTTCATCCATGTACTCGTAATCATCCAGCTCATCTATACCATATGCAGTCATGGTTCCGGCAAAATAGTTACTACTGTTAAGTGCAAAGAGCAGCATAAGACCGCACATTCCATAACTTGTAATAGTCTTAAACCTTATTTTAGCATTAGTATCAGCATTAATATCAGTATCAGTACCAGCACCTTCACATACTGTAATATCAATAATCTGAACAAGTCCAACTACAAATAAATACATACCTATAATAGAAAAATATCTTGCTATTCCTGCTGATGAAAGGCTCTCTTCATAAGAGAAAATAAACAGATACGCCAGCATAAGTATTGCAATATAGCTTACTTCAATTATGAGCATATATGCAGTGATGAATTTATAACGCAGCTGCTGCCTTGTACCTCTTAACATATGCAGAACATATTTCATCATGATACAGAATATAATGGTCATAACAGGAAGTGTGAATCTGAACTTACCCTTTGCGGATAATCCCCTCTGCATGATAGCCTTGATATACGCAGCTATAATACTCTTAACAGATGGCAGATCCTTCATCCCAACAGATGCAGCTACAACTGCAGCATATATAGCTGCTATTAATATAACTACAACGCTTAATACTATAACAGCTCTCTTACATTTCTTCTTATCAGCCAGAATACTCTCTACAATGCCCTTTTCAATTAGACCATTTAATATCACAAGACCTGCGACAAACGCAGCCATTATAAGACCAACATATGTCTTAAAGAAGACAACCATTATAAGACCGCTTATCAGTACCAGATAGTTACTCTTATTGCTCTTTTTATTATTTTCATCAAGAGATAACCACCAGCATGAAAGGCCTGCAGCCCATGCTATAGTTGGCAGATCCACATACAGGTTCTTGGTTCCATAAGTGTACATGCTGAATAACCCCAGGAACATAACCAGAATATATCCTGCAATTACCTTGATATTCTTATATTTGTAATTACTAAATGGTAATAGGAATCCGATCCAGTACAGAAGTGAAGCACTCACATACATGAAGGCTTCATTATATCCAGTAATCTCCTGGAAGAATAGATGGAACAAACTTGTGCCATAATACTGACGTCCATCGCCATAATAATCTGGAAACATAGGCAGATTATTATTCATCAGCATATATTTAACAGTAAGTGCCCACTGATGCAGCTCATCTATATACTGAATGTATGAGCCCATGAATAGAAATATATTTAATAAAAATGTGACTGTAAGAGCCACAATAACTGCTGACAGACTATCAGACAAACGGACCTTTTTCTGGAAGAAGCTGATAAGTGCCATAACCCAGCCAGCTGCACCAGCTATTCCCAGAATAATAGTTCCCATCATGAAGTTATGTACAAATCCTGTCAGGAATAATATTAGGACAACACTAGAAGCTGATAGAATCATGCCTTCCATAGTGCCTGTCTTTAGAATATTCCCAAATAGTAATGCCATCCCCACAAGGATCATAAATCCCATAAATAGCATAATATAACTCATACGATCTCTCCAAAATCTAATATTTGATTATCAGCAGTTAATAATGATATTTATAACTCTTAATCATTTCTTGTATTTATCTAGTTCCTTGAAGAACGTGTTCATAATTCTGTCAGTTGCATGACCATCGCATGAACTCATGAATCTGACTCTGAAGTCATGAACCTTATCTTTGTCAAAAGAAGTATCGATATTCTTAATATAATCAACTATCTCAGAAGTCTTGGTATATACAGGACCTGGAGTCAGTTCATTATAATCATAGAAAAATCCTCTATCATCAAAATACTCATCAAGATCATAAGCAAAGAAGATAAGTGGTCTTTCAAAAATTGAATACTCATATATAAGTGATGAATAGTCTGTTATACATATATCTGCTACGCATAACAGCTCATTTATAACACCACTGTCAGTTATATCAAATGCAAAATCCTTGCACTCTTCAGGGATAACAGGTCTGTTCTCTTTGGCAATCATTGGATGATGCTTGATTATAAGAACATACTCATCCTTGAAATTATCATATAACTGTTTGATATCCAGCTGGTCTGGAGCCTGAGCTTTTCTAGGAGATCCTCTAAATGTTGGAGCATATAGCAGAATCTTTTTTTCCTTAGTAAGAGGAACCAAATCATGAATATCCTTATAAGCCTTGGCAATATAGTCATCCTCGTACAATACGTCTGTACGGCTTACACCTATAGGATTGATACACTCCTTAGTCTTCTCCTTGCCCATGGCTTCTATATAAGCCCAGCAAATGTCAGGACTACTAACTGTGACCATATCATAATCAGGATGAAGCGGATACTTCTCCATTACTGCTCTGCTAGAGCCAAAGTTCTTCTCAGCTGTAGCAAATCCAAATCTCTTAAATGCACCTGTAGCATGCCATGTATTGAGGAAGTGCTGACCTTCTCTCTTAACAAGTGTTCCCTGAGTATCACTACTATCATTGAACACCAGATACTTAGCTGTAGCTGCATCCTTGAAATAACGTATCTTACGGGCATATTCTTCTCTACGAGATACAAATCCCTGTCTAAAATGATGAACATGTATTTCTACATTGTATTCCTTTTCAAGTCTCTCATATATCTTCTGATAACTGTCTGTTATACCTGGAAATCTTATTTCCAGAAAAACAACCTTGTTATCCTGAATTGGCTTGCGAGATGCCATCTTGTATACGAATGGGAAAACAATTTTTCTGTTAACAAATCGTTTGAACCTTTTTATAACTCTTCTATGAAATCTCATTTTTAATCTCTTTAACCTTCTCTTAGGACTAAGTCTTTCCTCTAAATTCTCCCCACTGATATTTGTATTACTTGTATTACTCATTTCCTTACATCTTTATTACTCAAATTACTTCTATATAACTATTTATCAGAATTTCATTTAGAATTCCATTCTTTTTCTCTCATAACCCTTTGCAAACATCTTGGCTACGAATCCAGGAACATGTCTTTCATATCTGTGCATGATCTTAACTTCTTCTTTTACGTCCTTCATGTGCTGTTCCATGGTATCGATGAATTCTTCTATTCTTCTGATTCTCTCTTCTTCAGAGCAGGCAATGATAGGATCTATAGGATCTACCTTAGGCTGCTTGGCAATCTTCTCATCAAATATAGTTGTCTCAGGTGAATTATAGCCTTCAAATACTGTATCAATGCCGTTCATCTTGAGGAAGTCAACATAGTGTTTGAAGTTAGCCTCATGCTGCTGTTCCATGCAGTACAGGTCCTTACTTGCTACAATATCCATAATATCTGTAGTATCAGTTATATCGTCAGAAGTGATATATGGCATATTGTGATAGTCAATCAGCTCTTTCATACGTCCATCCTTAATTACAAATATTGATGGAACACCGCTGTTGATAGATGCAATATTACCATGCATTCTGGCACCTACACTGAGGTCATAATGTGATGCATATTCAAACCAGCTAGGAACGTTAATAAAGCATCTTGCCTTATCTGCCTTGAATATCTCATCTGATATTCTGATAGGATATGGTGTATCAGCTTTTCTATAAATAGCACCAAGATATACCTCTCTGAGCTCTCTTACAAGCTGAGGTATGAACATCGCATTGTCATAATTCATGATAGTTCTGCGCAGGAACGCATTTACCTCATGAGTACTGAGCATACTGCCATTTACCAGAATCTTAGAATCCTTATTAAATCCATTTTCTGGTCTTCTGAGCTTCAGATTATTACCATATGTATATAATGAAGGACATCCAATTGGTGTGAAGTCCTTACCTTCTGTAAATCCAAGTTCCTTGAGGTACTGACCTGTTATCTCGCCACGTACACCCATAATTGCAGACTTATCAAGTACTGCTGATACGAACTTCTTAACTTCATCATCTATAAGATTACCTTTTTTAGGTGTATCATGCAGGTCGATCTTCATACCTACACCTACAACTACTACAGGTATCTTCATCATCTTGATAGCCTTAGTCAGACCCTTTAGACAGTTAACATATGTCTCTCTAAATGCATCTGCAAGAGGAATGATATACATATCATAATGCTCGTTGATATTCTTGATATCCTCTTTGGTAAAACTACCTCGTTCTATTAAATAGTGATCTACATCTATCTGCACATCCTCATCTACCATAAGGCTTCTGAATACTCCGTACAGATATACCATATTACCAGCATTGGTTCCATACATATTATGGATGATGATATCACTAACTGTGTTATCAGTTTCAAATGGTGTCATTCCACCTCTTACTAGAATCCTCTTCATAAATATCCTCACTAATTTTGTTTTTTACTCCTACCTCTCAATAACAAGAGAACACGTCTTATAAACGAAAAAATGAGTGGATGCTATATTTTTGAGCATCCACTCTATTATAAACGTTTTGATTATTTAATACAATCTTTTGCTTTTTTACTGAACTGTAACGCTTACTGTAGTCTTCTTGCCATTGTATGTCTTAACAGTAATAGTCGCTGTTCCGGCACCTACAGCCTCGATTACACCAGTCTTGGTTACCTTGGCAACACCTTTATTACTTGATGAATATTTGTAAACTGCACATCCAGCTCCGCTATTAACCTTAGGTGTTATCTTGCTGGCTTCATTTACTCCAAGTGTTACACTTGCCTCACTAACAGATACTGACTTAGGCTTAGAACCAACTGTTACCTTAGTAACACCCTTTGCTCCAGATGTTGTGAGCTTGAGATTGGTCTTACCCTTCTTAAGACCTTTCAGCTTGCCATTAGTAATAGATGCCACCTTACTCTTACTATTACTAAAATTAGTTGTTGCGCTCTTAGGTCCAAATTGCTTACATTTAACCTTCTCTCCAAGTCCAAGTGAACCTGTACCAAATGAGAATCCGCAAGCCTTACAGTCCTTTTCTACGCAGATGTTAGTCTTCTGGGAATCAACTACGTTACTGGTCATCTTCTTAATAGTACTCTTAGACTGAACCAGAACGCCGTGCTTCTTGATATCAGAAATATTATTGCTCTTCATAGTTGTAACTGTAGATTTGTTATATACCAATACTCCATGAGCACTACTACCAGCTATAACGTTACTATTAATACTCTTAACCTTGGCACTCTTATTAATTCCAATACCAGCCTTCTTACTAATCTTGTAGATTACATTACTATCAATTACTGTATCACTTCCGCCCTCTACATATACTCCATATGATCCAGTATTGAATATACTATTGCTTGATACTGTAGTCTTGTCACTGCCTTCTCTTATGAATACGCCCTTAGCCTTAGACTTATTAAAGTTTTTAATAATATTACCAGTTATCTTAGAACTGTCTGATGCACATACATCAATAGCTACAGCTACATTACCATTACCAATACATGTATTATTAGTAACTGTATCATTATTAGAATAATTGATCTTAATAGCTGCTTCCTTACCAGTTGTAATAGTATTTTTAGTAGCTGTAAGTCCGCTTACAGTATGTGTACCTTTAGCTATTCCATTTACGTTACTTTCAATTTCATATCCTGAAAGGATTATGGCAACGTTTTTATCCGAACTACTGCTATTAAGTTTAATAGTATTATCTGATATAGTCAGATCAGATGTAAAATCAAGTCCACTGCTACTATACTTATCACCCTTATAAAGGGTCTTATAGTTGATCATTGTATTAACAGCACAACCAACACCATCAAATGTATTATCATTAATTGAACTACTCTTCCAGCCTCTTGCCTCTACTGCATTACCCTTTAAATTCTGGAATGTATTGCCAGAAATAGTTATATCCTTGTAGTAATAATTAACTACGTTTCTATGACTACCAATTCCGCATCCACAATTCTTGAATGTACATCCTGTTACAGTGATATCTTCACAACAGTAGTTATCATATGGTGCATAATCAGGGAATGCTTCTGAATCAGATACAGCATCGAACTCTACGCACTCTTCTGAAT
>CAMJFD010000088.1 GCA_946404845.1 uncultured Butyrivibrio sp.
CAAACTTTCTTTCTTCTGTGCATTCCGCCTTTTCTCCTTACAGGAGCATCGGATCTATCAGACTTATTGAAAGCCATTTCAATACCTCCTTGTCCAAAATCAGTCAATAGCAAACTAAGGTTTGCTGTTAAATCAATAATTAGTTAAATGGTAATTCTTCATCAATTCCATCTGGAATATTCATGAAGCCATCACTTGCTGCTGCAGGTGCTGGTGCTGGCGCTGCAGATTCATAGTTTGAATTTCCACCACCATTAGATGCTGATGCATTCTTACTCTCTGCGAACTCCTGCTCCTCTACAACAACGTCTGTAGTATATACTTTAACGCCATCCTTATTAGTATAAGAACCTGTCTGGATGCGTCCTGTTACGGCAACTTTAGTACCCTTCTTAAAATACTTTTCTGCAAACTCGCCAGCTTTTCCAAATGCTACACAACCAATAAAATCAGCTGTCTGTGCATCTGCCTGGTCCCTTCTTGCAAATCTTCTATCAACTGCAAGAGTATATCTTGCGATTGCTGTAGGTGTATCACCCTGTGAGTATCTTACATCAGGATCCCTTGTTAAACGTCCCATTAGTATAACTTTATTCATCTTTTTTGTCCTCTTCTATTTAAGCCTCGTCCTGTTTAACGCATAAATATCTGATGACACCGTCGAAGATACGGATACGAGATTCAATCTCTGCAGGTGCTGTTGCTTCTGATTCAAATGAAACGAAATAGTAGAATCCTTCGCTCTGCTTCTCGATTTCGTAAGCGAGCTTCTTCTTACCCCATTCGTCTACATTTGTAACCTGTCCACCGAATCTTTCAATAAGAGCTTTAACTTTGTTCATAACTTCTGCTCTTTTGTCATCTTCGATATTTGCACTAACAACAACGGCTAATTCGTATTTGCTCATGCTATAGTTACCTCCTTTTGGTCTCTGGCCACAAGTTTCATTCTTGTAGCAAGGAATTTATCACAGAATGGTATATTATCACATTTCACTACCTAAAGCAAGAGTTTTTCCGAAATGTTATCATGCAACTTTTTGTTTTATTGTCAGACTTTTCACTTGAGTTTTATACTCTTTTCCACTGTTTTTCTAGGAACCATTATCTGGTGTCCACACCCCTGACATTTCAATCTGAAATCCGCTCCTGTTCTGAGAACTTCCCATTCATAGCTTCCGCATGGATGCTGCTTTTTTAGTTTTATAATCTGTCCAACCTGTATATCCATCTAACCATAATTCTCCGTTCTATAAAACAATCGCGATACTAATAATTATTATTTATAACTGATCAAGGATTTCTCCGATTGATCCCTGTACTACAAGATCAGCCTGAGAATCACGAGGTGTTGCTGACTTATTAATCAGCACAAGTTTATTTCCTCTATAATAATCAATAAGACCTGCTGCAGGATATACGGCAAGTGATGTTCCTCCGATTATAAGAACATCTGCAGCTGTTATATAATTAACTGCCTCCTGCATTATTCTCATATCAAGTCCCTCTTCATATAAGACAACGTCTGGTTTAATACGTCCACCGCATTCACATGTTGGAACACCCTTTGAATTTGCCATATAATCAAATCCATAGAACATTCCGCATTTCTCGCAGTAGTTTCTATGAACACTTCCATGTAATTCAAGTACTTTTTTGCTGCCTGCTGCCTGGTGAAGACCATCAATATTCTGAGTTACAACAGCCTTTAGCTTACCTTCTGCTTCCCACTGGGCAAGTTTCTTATGTGCTTTATTAGGTTCTACACCTTTAATAAGTAGTTTGTCTCTATAGAATCTAAAAAACTCATCTGGCATTCTTTCATAAAATGTATGACTCAAAATCTGTTCTGGTGGATAATCATATTTCTGATGATATAATCCATCTTCGCTTCTAAAATCAGGTACTCCACTTTCTGTAGATACGCCTGCTCCGCCAAAAAAGACGATATTATCAGTTTCATCTATTATCTTTTTTAATTCACGTATAGCATCATTCATTTTATTCACCCCCAATCAACCAAATACTTTTTATCTAAAAAGCTTTAATATTCTATATTCTGATACTTTTTAGTCCTTTTATATTATAGTAAAAACTTACTATTTTTACCACAAAATAAATACGTTTTTTGAAGGCATAGAGACATGCATATATTTTTTATTAATATAAAGAGAACCGTCACTTACGTGGCGGTTCTCTAATCTCCCCCAAACTTAGTTAATCACTAGGATTTTCTAAATTATCAATTATATATTACTCTGGAAGCTTTGTGCTGTTACCAGCTTCATAAGCTGCCTTTCTCTCTTCACAGATTTCTGCATAACCAGCATCTGCATATTCCTGTGCAAGTTCATCATAAAGAGTATCGAACTCTTCTGGTGAGCACATTGTGAGCTGATCTCTGAATACTGTGTAGTCTTCAAGAAGTGTAGCCTGATATTCAGCAACTGACTCGATTGTTACAGCGAAGTTACAATCTGATACTGCATAACCAGCATCTGCAATTTCAAGCTGTCCATAGTAGTTAGCGATTACATCTTCTTCAAATTCCTGTGGAAGGTCATGAGGAAGGTTAGCATGGATTACATCTTCGATTGTACCAGCGTTTCTAGCCTCAATTACGATACACCAGTAATCCTTGCTGTTGCTGAATCCCTGTGTATAGTCTCCTGAGTAATCTGCAACTGCAACTGGAAGTCCATCTTCGCCCATTGTGTAGTTCTCGCCTTCGATACCCCACTGGAATGTGAAGAGGTTGTCTTCCTGTGAAAGCCATTCCATGTACATCCAAGCAGCTTTAAGTTCATCTTCTGTAGCTGATGATGAGAATGAAACCATCATACCGAATGGGTTATTAGCTCTGAATGCTGGAACTGTTCCGCCTTCTTCATCTGCAACGTTCTGTGAAACCTTAACTGCAAGTTCTCCGTCTGGATTGATATCATAGAATGATGTAAGGAAGTCCATTTCTCCTGAAATGTATCCACTCCAGCTAAGTGACTTACCGTTTACAAAGTTAGCCTTTGCTGTCTCTGAATCAATTGTATAATATTCTGGATCGATGAATCCAAGGTTGTACTGCTCATTTACTCTCTGAAGGAGCTTCTTATTAGCTTCATCACCGAGAGCTGGAATTGCATAGTCGCCATATACTGCCCAGTTCTCTTCATCAAGTGGGAATGTTCTGTAAGCATAGTTCTGGTCAACACCAGCACCTGTTACCATCTGTCCACCAAGAGGATATTCGCAAATTCCCTCGTCTTTTAACTTCTGGAGCATTTCTTTTTCTTCAGCCCATGTTGTTGGGTATTCATCATATCCAATCTGCTCAAGCCAGTCTTTACGATAGAATGTAACAAATGTATATGATGTGTTATAGTATGGTCTCTCTGCAAGGCAGAAGTATGTGTCACCATTAAGTGTTGAATACTGGAGCTGATCAAGATCAACCATTCTCTGATAATATGTAGGAGCTACCTTAGCGAACTCATCCATATCAAATGTTGTAAGATATCCATCATTAGCCCACTGTGCCTGCTTAGGATAATCGTATTCCATCAGAATTGTTGGAAGATCATCTGAAGCTGCAAGAAGTGAGTATGATGTTAATACGTCTGAACGTGTAATTGGTACATATTCAACTGTAATGTTATAAGGATCACCAAAGTTTTCCTGAACCCACTGTGTCCAATAGTTGTTTGATACATCTGGAACACCTTCTGCACCTCTGTCATATACTGGTACTTTAAGTGTTACGTTCTCAGCGAATGGTTCCCAACTATCCATTCCTGTTCCTTCTGTAGATTCCTCTGCGTCAGCTGCTTCTTCAGAAGCTTCTTCTGTAGCTTCCTCTGTTTCCTCAGCTGCCTCCTCTGTTGTTTCTTCAGCAGTCTCTGCTGCCTCCTCTGTTGCTGTCTCAGTCTCTGATGAGCTTCCACCACAACCTGTCATTGAGCCTACTACCATAGCACCTGTAAGAGCTACTGCAAGTAGTCTTTGAAGAGCTTTCTTCTTCATAACCATTCCTCCTTGTTGAATGTTAAGTATGAACTCTGTTCTTTATAATTTTTAACCCCCTCGAGTATCGAGTAGCTTGTCCTCTGCGGGAAAAATTATCACATTATATAGTTTTATAGTTTCAATTAAAATTAACCCTTTACTGCACCAATCATAGTACCCTTTACGAAATATTTCTGTAAGAATGGGTAGATACAAATGATAGGTATTGTTACGAACATGATACATGCTGCCTGAAGAACTTCTGGTGTACTTGTTACAGCACTTGCTTCTGAAAGTGTTGCTGTCTGTGCTTCTGAAGCTGATGATACAAGCTGTGACAGTTTGTACTGAACCATCTTGAATCCTTCTGACTTGATATAGTACTTATTATCAGCGTATGCATTCCAACGACCTACTGCATAGAACAGTGAAAGTGTTGCAAGAATTGGCTTTGATAATGGAAGTACAATCTTGAAGAGAATCTGAATATTAGATGCTCCATCAAGGAATGCTGATTCTTCAAGTGAATCTGGGATACTACCCTGGAAATATGTCTTCATGATCAGCATATTATATGGTGAGTATATAAGTGGTAATATCAGTACCCACATTGTATCTAAGAGATGAAGGTCTTTCATAAGTAGATATGAAGGGATAAGACCAGCTCCAAAATACATTGGGAACATTAACAGGAATGTAAATATATATCTTCCTTTAATTCTCTTTTTTGATAATGGATAAGCTGCGCATGTACAAACCATCATTCCAAGTAATGTAAACAGAAGTGTTACAAATACGCTATATACCATGGACTTAACCATTGATCCATCTGAAAAAATTGAAGCATAAGCATCAAATGTAATTTCCTTAGGCCAGAAATAAACCTGTTTAGCAAGTACCATTGAGTTACTTGATATTGATTTAGCTGCCAGGTGCAGGAATGGAAGAATACATGTGAGACATAATAGAGTAATTATAATCATCATTACTGCATCACTGACTCTGAATTTATTTATCGCTCTACTTCCATCGGAAACTGTTGTTTCTTCAACATCTTTTTTTGTTTTCTTCATAACAAATTTCCTCTTTGTGTCGTCTACTTTAAGATGTGCAATCATATTAACTCCTTATAAAAGTCCATCTTCACCCAGCTTCTTGGCAAACTTATCTGCCACAATTACCAGGATCAGACCTACTACTGACTGGAATACACCAACTACAGTTGCCTGAGAGAACTTAGCTCCCTGAAGACCTTTTTCATATATATAGATAGCTAACTGATACTGGAAATCTCTTACCTGTGAATTGTAGAGAGAATCAAGTCTTTCGAAGTTACTACCCATTACACGTCCAAGGTTCATGATCAAAAGTGTTACTACTGTTCCTTTGATACCTGGAAGAGTGATGTTCCACATTCTCTGCCAACGGTTTGCTCCGTCGATCATGGCTGCTTCATATAATTCTCCACTAATACTTGTTATAGCTGCTAGATAGATGATTGTTCCCCATCCCATTGCCTGCCATACACCAATCAGCAGATAAGATACAGCCCAGTGCCATTTCTCTGTCAGGAATGGAATACCCTGATCAATGATTCCGGCATTTGTTAATGCGATGTTTACAAGACCAGATGTTGGTCTAAACATTGTATAAGCTACGCTTCCAATGATTACCCATGATAAGAAGTGAGGCAGATACAGGATTGTCTGTGTTACTTTTTTGAATCTTGGATATCTTAATTCATTCAGCATAAGTGCCAGTATAATAGGCATTGGGAATCCAACTATAAGATCTAAGAAGTTGAATACAAGTGTTGATGAAAGAGACTTAATAAAGTCTTTATCCGTGAATACCTTCTGGATTATCTTTAATCCTACGAATTCACTACCATCCCATCCTTTTGCAGGCTTGTAATCAAAGAAGATCATTCTCATTCCCGGATACGCTGCGTAATTAAAAATGAATACCATAGCCAGTGGAAACAAAAGCATCAAGTATAACTGCCAGTCTCTTTTAAATGCCTTTGACCAACTTAGCTTTGCGTTTACAGGTACCGCTTTAGCTGCGGCATTAGACGTTTTAGCCATTATTTATTAAACCCTCCCAATATAATTTTGCTCCAACACATCCCCTGCAGTTTTTCACTGCATAACAAAAGTGACCATAAAAAATGTTTTTTTCGTTTTGCGTCTAGTCATTTTGTATAAGGAAATTCTAAAATAATTCAGATTCCTTATCTAATCATTTAATCAAAATTACTTTGCATAAACGACCATTTAAAATCATTTTTTACGGTCACTTTGTCTTATTTTTACAGTATTTGCTACTTAAAATTGTTAAGTCTGCATAATTTATTATTATTCTCTTAGATTTTGTGCCTGAGTCCAACCCGTATATTCCAAAATTGACGTTTTATCAACACGTGCCATGCTATGTCTCCAGTCGCTAGGCTGAGTTCCCATAATCTCTGCAAAGTGCCTGTTAAAGCTGGATACAGATCTAAATCCCACTTTCTCGGATACAGCAAGAATTGAATCCTCAGTTGTTCTAAGAAGCCTGCAGGACTGCATTATCCTGGTTGTGTTCAGATAATTAAGAGGGCTTGTATTCATAATTTCATGGAATACCCTTCTAAAATGTGTCTGACTCAGATGGCACATGTCTGCCAGATCTTCCATAGGAAAGTTTTGCATATAATTTTCCTTTATATAGTCAAGTGCAGGTGATATAACGAGTGCGTTCTCTGCTGCAGTTTCATTACTTTTTTCATTATTAGATGCATAAATTCTTATCATCTTCATGCAAAGTGATAAAAACAGGCCTTTTACTGATATTTGGTAATTTATACCCTTATTAGCAATTTCGTCCTTAATAGCATTAACAATAAAGTAAATATCAGGATATTCTTCTTTAGATAGTATGCATCTAATATTCTGTAACATGTCCTCAAACACTTCTGCATAAGGGAATGAGTCATTAAAATATCCTTTTAACATCTCATCAGGATTAACAAATATGTAAGACCATAAACTGGCTGTACCCTTTGTACTATAAGTGGTGTGAGGGATATTACGTGATACAAAGGTAATATCTCCTGCTTTAAATTCTTCCCTATTATTATCAAACTCCATTACTCCACTATCTGAGTGGCAAATCCCTATTTCAAGGCAATTGTGGAAGTGAAGCTTCCCCGACTTTACATCAGAAATATGCCATCTGTCACCCGTAAGGAGTATAACTGGGAAATTAATAGGAAGCTCGTAATTCCTATACTCAATTACGGTTTTTTTAGGTTTTGACATTATAATAACCCCCAAATTATCGTTTATTTTAGTAGTTTTCGCTCTCCACATAGAATTTTAACACAAATAGTTGAAAATGCACAGTTTTTTACTTTACTTGCATAGACATTTAGACCTTTAAAATTTTATAATCTTATAAAATAAATTTAATTGTCGTAGATTTTTTGTGCACTTTACCTATGTGAATGTAAAATTTGCGAGAGAGAGGTTTTTTATGTCTAATTTAATATATGACAAAAAAGTTGTAGAAAATGCAATTGATAATATTGTCAAAAGAACAATGCGTATGGATATGACATGGGACTGGCCTTGCGGTGTTGCTTACTACGGAATATGTGAAGCATACGAGGCTACAGGCAATGAAGAATACCTCCAGCTTATGAAGGACAGAGTTGATGAATATATAGAACTAGGACTTCCTACCTGGACTGTAAATACATGTGCTATGGGTCATTGCATGTTAACTTTGTATCAACATACAGGTGAAGAAAAGTATCTTGAAATAGCCAAGAGTAAAATCGACTATATTGAAAACGAAGCTCTTAGATTTGGAGATAATGTTCTCCAGCATACAGTATCAGCTAATAACGACTTCCCAGAACAGTGCTGGGCAGATACATTATTTATGGCAGCATTTTTCCTGCTCCGAGCTGGTGTAATGTTAAAAGATGAAAAACTCGTAGATGATGCTCTTAATCAGTATTACTGGCATATCAAATACCTGCAGGATCCATCAAGTGGGCTTTTCTACCATGGATACAACAATATAACCAAAGATCATATGTCAGGTTTCTATTGGGGAAGAGCTAATGCATGGGCAGCATTTACAATGTCACAGGTTGGCAGAATTCTTCCAGAAGCATATCTGTATCCTAAGTTCCTTGATGTTGTAGGCGCACTTAACGAACAGCTTGCTACTATCAAGTTATTACAGACAGAAGACGGACTTTGGAGAACAATTCTGGATGACGAAGATTCATATGAAGAGATCTCAGCATCATGTGGTATTGCTGCTGCAATGATCAACAAGGGAAATCCTCTTCATATTAAATATATCAACAAGGCTACAAAGGGTATTCTTGATAATATATCTGATGATGGTCGTGTATTAAATGTTTCAGGCGGTACAGCTGTTATGAAAGACAGAGATGGTTACCGTGGAATTTCAAGAGACTGGATTCAGGGATGGGGACAGGGTCTTGCTCTTGCTTATCTGGCTGGACTTATTAGTTACGATAAAGTAAGAAATGATGGCGCACTATAATATTACAGATAACGGGGAGAAGATCATGCAAAACTCAAATAATAAGGGAGGATTCACTCTTCCAGGTGAATCAGGCTTCGAAGATTTAACTTTAGAGCTTGCACAGAAATGGGGAGCAGATGTTATTCGTGACAGTGATGGAACTGTTCTGTCTGATGAAATTTTGAACTCTGACTACGGCATTTACTCAACAATATGCATTATCAGAGACCATAATGACTGGGCTAACAAGAATTCTGATAAGCTGCAGCAGACTTTTCTTATGACTAATCCTAAAGTTGCAGTAGATTCTATTCTTACATTCCATCTTTTAGATGATTTTTTTGAAGACCAGTTCAAGGTTAATGATACTACAGACTCTATTAAGTATTGGCAGGTATTCGACAGAACTACAGGCCGTGAAGTTAATAGGAATCTTTGGACATATGAAGAAGAAGCAGGCAACGTAACTATCATGAATGCTATTCCTTGGCATAAATACACAGTTAGCTTCCTTGCATATAGAATATGGGAAGAAATTTCCATGTACAACCATACAACCAATAATTGGGACAAAGAACACCTTATGCCAATTGATCCTGTATATCCTGAAACTCAGGAATATATGTGCAACTGGCTTGATAACTGGTGTCAATCTCATCCTGCTACAACAGTTGTTAGATTTACTTCTATGTTCTACAACTTTGTATGGATTTGGGGCGAAAGTGAGAGAAATAGAAATCTTTTCTCTGACTGGGGATCATATGACTTTACTGTAAGTCCACTAATGCTTGATAATTTTGCCAGTGCTAAAGGATATAAGCTTACAGCAGAGGATTTCATCAACAAAGGTGATCTTCATGTTACACATATGCCTCCAACCAAGAAGCAGCTTGATTACATGGATTTCATTAACGACTTCGTTGTCTCTTTTGGTAAAAAACTTATAAATATTGTTCATAACTATGATAAAAAAGCTTATGTATTCTATGATGACAGCTGGATTGGTGTAGAACCATATAGTAAACGCTTTGAGAACTTTGGATTTGATGGACTTATCAAATGCGTTTTCTCTGGTTATGAAGCAAGATTATGTGCTGGAGCAAAGGTTGAAACTCATGAACTGCGTCTTCATCCTTATCTCTTCCCAGTTGGTCTAGGCGGTGCTCCTACATTTGCACCAGGTGGTAACCCTACAAGAGATGCCAAAGAGTATTGGAATCATGTGCGTAGAGCTCTTCTAAGAGCAAAGATTGACAGAATCGGTCTTGGTGGTTATCTCCACCTTGTACAGGATTATCCGGACTTTGTTGATTACATTGCAAAGATTTCAGATGAATTCAGACTTATAAGAGAATTACATGTAAATGGTGGTCCTCTTACACTCAATTTAAATGTCGCAATTCTTCATAGCTGGGGTTCACTCCGCTCATGGACTTTAAGCGGACACTTCCATGAAACATATATGCATGATCTCATTCATATAAATGAAGCTTTATCAGGTCTTCCAGTAAATGTTAGCTTTATTAGTTTTGAAGACCTGCATAATATTGACCTTAACAAATTCAACATTATTATCAATGCTGGTGCCAAAAACTCTGCTTGGAGTGGCGGTGACAACTGGACTACATCTGTAGAAGAGACACTTACCAGATGGGTTTATGAAGGCGGCGTATTCATAGGTGTTAATGAACCTTCTGCTATTGATAATTATGATAATACATTCAGAATGGCACAGGTACTCGGCGTAGATGAGGACAAGATATCACAGATATGTCATGGAAAATGGCAATTTGCTATCACTCCTGATACAGATATCATTCCTGACGGTGCTTATGTTCCGCTTAGATCTAAAGTACATCTTACAGATGGAAATGCTAAAGTCCTAGCTGCAACAGATGAGCATCCAACCTTTACGGTTAACAAATTCGGTAAAGGATATGGAATATACATGTCTTCATTTGAAACAAATGCTATAAACAATAGAATGCTACTTAATCTGCTTATTAAATATTCTGGAAACACTGACTCAAAGTATATTACATCAAACCCTTATACAGAATGTGCATATTTCCCAGCAGATAAGAAACTTATCGTAATAAATAATTCAGATCAGGAACAGTCAACCTGCATCAAAACTGATAGCAACGAAATGAGCTTTGACCACATTGCTCCTTTCGATACTATAATTACTACCCTTTAAGTATTACCGTTTCCTTATTATTGATTTGGGATAATACCTGAATCAGAACTCTGTTTTATAATAGAGATACCACGTAAAAAGAGGTTATGAAATTCATATTTCATAACCTCTTTTAATTCATAATATAAAAATTAAAATCCAGCCTTTTTTAGAAGGTCAGCAAGAGATGTTGTTGCATCTCCATCACTTTCAAATTCAATCTTCTCTTCTGTAATTTCAGTAGCCGCTATGTCATCAAGAGCTTTCATACTGAGACTAATCTTACCGTCTTTGATAGCAATTATTTTAACTTTGACCTTCTGACCTTCCTGAAGAACTACTCCAGGGTGCTTAATTCTCTGATTACTAATCTGTGATATATGCAGTAATCCTGACAGGCCATTACCAAGATCAACAAATGCTCCATATTTCTGCAGACTTTCAACAGTACCTTCTGTTACAAGGCCAACTTCTACATTTGTTATTTTATCAGCTCTCTCAGCTTCTGCTTTTTCTCTCAGAATTTCTTTTGCAGAGAGAACAAGTTTATCATCATCTTCATCTGCATTTATAACTCTTACAGTTAATGTCTTACCAACATACTCATCTATTGCATCCTCTTCCACATATGAAAGATCAAGCTTTGATGCAGGAATAAAGCCCCTTATACCTTCAAGATAAGCAACTGCTCCACCCTTTACTTTTTCAGCAACTTTTACATCTATATTGGTATTATTCTCCATATATTCTTTTAACTTATCCCAGGCAAGAACCTGATTAGCCTGCTTTTTAGATAACTGGATATTACCATTTCCATCATCTGTGGCTATTACTGTAGCAGAGATAACATCGCCCACTTTAATATCTCTTCTAAGCGAAAACTTAGGATCATCACTAAGATCTTCTGCCTTTATGATACCCTGAGCATAATATCTAAGATCAATCATTACGCTTTCATCTGTAATACCTATTACAGTACCTTCAAGAATATCACCTTCATTGATTTTTCGAAAAGATCTGTCAATTTCATCCTTGAAATCTTCCATAGATTCCATAGGAGTCTCTACGTTCTTTAGTTCTTCTTCCATCGTTACACCCTCTCTTTATACATCATTTTCTTATATAATTTTATCATGTATTAAATTTCATTGTAAAAAAAGATTTGAAACTTAAAATTTCAAATCTTTTCATTTAATATATTAATCCTAGTTTCTATCTCATTATCACCTGTTAAATCATATACCATTTTATAACAGTCTAATGCCTGATTATACAGCTTTGTTTCTTCTGCCTCTTCTGCAGCTTTTACAAGAAGTGCAAGAGTTATAGAATTAGCAGCAAGTGGAATTTCCTCTTTCTTTAATAAACTCTGCATTTCTTCTATAGTCAGCTCATGGATTTTATCTCCCATTGCTTCCTTTAAATAATTAATTTCACTATCAGCATTTTCATTATATTTAAACAATTTACTATACTGATATAAAGCAGAAGCAACTTCTGGCTTATATTTTTCCAGGTAATAAAATCCCAAATTCCTGTAAAAAAGTGCAAGTTCTGCCCTTGTACAACAATAATTATAGCTTTCTATAGTATAGTTGTATAATCCCTGAAGATCGCCTTTCTTTCTACACACTCTTATAATTGAACTATATGCTTCATAATTAACCGGATTCTCCATATGCGCAGAAAGATACTTCTGTAATGCAGCATCATCCTGGCCAGCATTTTCAAGTTTTATGCCTTCTTCTAATAAAGGAGTCAATTTATCTTCGCCACTAATAGTATAATCAGTATCTTTATTATAGTACTCATATAAATACATTTCAGAAATATGAAAAATACTGAGTTCCATATAATTCCTCCATCTACTTTGCAATTTATATTACCATTCAACAAAAATTGATATAAAAGTTCAAACAACTACTTAATTATTGCTATCTCTTATATTATAGAACAAAGAATGTCGCTAGCGACATTCTCGCGCCGAGCGCGGCTGCATTTTTGCAGCATTTACCCTTCGCGCGAGTGCGCATCCATAGCGGAGCTTTTTTATTGAATAGGAAATTGCTTTCCTATTCAATAAAAAAAGCACTAAAGAATTACTTTAGTGCCTAAAGAGGTGACAGCCGGATTTGAACCGGCGCTCGAGGTGTTGCAGACCTGTGCCTTACCGCTTGGCTATGTCACCAAATATTGATTTAAAAAGAATGACTCCGACGGGGTTCGAACCCATGTTACCGCCGTGAAAGGGCGATGTCTTAACCACTTGACCACGGAGCCTTACACAACTAAATTGTCTAAAACCACATCTATGATTCTATAAAAAAATTCGAGCTCCCCAAGTAGGGCTCGAACCTACAACATCACGGTTAACAGCCGTGCGCTCTAC
>CAMJFD010000089.1 GCA_946404845.1 uncultured Butyrivibrio sp.
AGGCTCAAGGAACTGTTGGAAGAAATAGAGAGTTTATCAGCTGTATACTCAGGCTCTGAAAGTCTTGATTCTGTTACAAACGATCTAAACACTCTTGAATCCTATGGCCAGACACTCGTATCTATGTTTGATGATGGTTCTGACAGTTCTGATATATATGCATATTATACAGATACTCTTTATCCTCAGGTCAAGATAGTAGCAGCTGATATGAAAGCTGTTAGAGATGACTCTCAGTCAAATGCCCAAAAAGCATATCTCATATCTATCATAGCTGTAATAGTAATCAATGTAATTGCTGTTTTGGGAACTATCGTTACATACTTCTTTATCATAAGCGCTCAGAAACAGCTCTCCAGAAGCATAATAGATCCTGTCAACGAGCTCAAATCTGCCGCCGAGTCTATGGCTAAAGGTAAGCTGAAGTTAGACATACATTATAATGCACGCGATGAGCTAGGCGAACTTGCAGATGATCTTAATGAATCAACTTCTGTAACAGAAAGAATCGTAAATGATATCGACAATACTCTAGCCAGAATGGCTAATGGCGATTTTAGTCAGGGAACTCAAAATCCTGGTCTATACGTCGGTGATTATATCTCTATCTGTGATGCTATAGAAGATATTGTGAACAAACTAAGTCATACATTATCTGAAGTAAAAACATCATCCGCTCAGGTATCTCAGGGAGCATCTAATATGTCAGAAGGCGCAACAAGTCTCGCAGAAGGTGCAACTGATCAGGCCGCTGCTATAGAAGAACTTACAGCATCTGTCAATACTGTTACAGAACAGACCAAAGTAATGGCCCAGACCGCTAAGGATAGCAGAACAAAAGCTATACAGGTAAAAGAGGATGCTGAGAACAGCGCACACAAGATGCATCTGGTTACAGATGCAATGACAAGAATTACAGAAGCATCTAATGAAATTGAAACAATCACAAACAGTATCGAAGGTATAGCAAAACAGACACAGTTACTTGCACTTAACGCTTCTATAGAAGCAGCAAGAGCCGGTGAAGCAGGAAAAGGTTTCGCTGTTGTTGCAGAAGAAATAAGTACACTTGCTACACAAAGTACTGAAGCAGCCAAAAACACTCATCAGCTTATTGAAGATACTATGGATGAAATAAAAAATGGTAATGATGTAGTGGCTGAAACAACTGCAGCTCTTGATCAGGTACAGCAATCTGTTGATGAAATAACAGAAATGATTGGAGATACCGAAGATATGGCTATGAAGCAATCTGAGAGCATGGTTGAAATTGAGCAAGGTATCGAACAAATTTCAAATGTAGTCCAGAGTAATTCTGCTACTGCTCAAGAATCCAGTGCTGTATCACAGGAACTTTCAGATCAATCTGAAACACTTAATAGCCTTATCTCTCAATTCAATATAACAGAGAGAGCTTAATACGTCATTTTAGACAATATAATTACATAATAAAATATAATTTTAGTTTTTTGTAAAATTGACCCATATATGCCAATAGCAATATGGGTCTTTTTGTTGCAAGTATCTATAAAATAATGTATTATTAAATGGTATGAAATATTTTATAAATTTTTAAAATATATCGGGGGAAGCGACATGCTACACATTAAATCCTTAGACGAAGGACTGGAATTATTTAAAGCCCTTGGATCTGAAATACGAATTGATATTATTAAAATCTTGCTTGAAAACAATGGAATGAACATGAATGAACTTGCAAGCAAGCTCAAAATTACAAATGGTGCTCTTACGAGTCACATCAGAAAACTGGAAGATTGCGGTATTGTAACTGTTTCTAACGAAACATCTGGTCACGGTAACCAGAAGATATGCTCTGTACATTTAGACAAGATTCTTGTAGATGTCCAGAACGAAAATAGAGATGAGGATGTTTATACTACAGATATAAAGGTTGGTCTATATTCTGACTACTCTGTATATCCTACATGTGGTCTTGCTTCAGGATCTAAGCTGATTGGTGAAGTTGATGATACTAGATACTTCTCTCACCCGGAACGCTATGATGCTGATATTCTGTGGTTTACAAAGGGATATGTCGAATATATGATTCCTAATTTTATCCCATTCAATCAGAGAATCGATGAGATCTGCATCTCAGCCGAACTCAGTAGTGAAGCTCCAGGAGTAAATAATGTATGGCCTTCAGATATTTATTTCTATCTAAACAATACATTTCTTGGGACATGGACATCACCTGGTGACTTTGGTGATGTAAAGGGTATCTTTACTCCTGACTGGTGGTTCCCTAACTGGAATCAGTATGGACTTCTCAAAATGCTGGTAATCAACCACAAAGGTACATTCATAGATGGACTTCAGATTTCAGATGTCACAATTGACAGCTTCAATTTGACAGCAAAGAGTACCATAAAGTTCAAGCTTGAAGTTCCAGAAAATGCTGAACATGTAGGTGGACTTACAATATTTGGTCGTAACTTTGGTAACTACAATCAGGATATCGAAGTTAAGATTGGTTATAGCCCAAATCCAGATATGCCTCAGCCATAATAATATGACATCAGTTTTTATTTTATGATAATCTAAAAGAGCCCGGAGCTTAATGATATGAACACATATCAAAATGCTCAGGGCTTTTTGTTTAATAGGAAATTTGCGAAGCAATTTCTATCAACCAAAAAAGGAGCTGCAGATGAATTATCAACTGCAGCTCCTTATATTATAAGCAATAAAAGTATTTATATTTTAGATATTACTGAACATCAAGGAATCCTTTTTCTACAGATAAGCAGTAGTATAGATCTCCATCAACAGCAATTCCTGTATATGACTGATTGTATGTAGCACCATCAGCTGTTGTTACAACTGCTACTACATCTGCTGTATCACCGTTATTTGTGATAGTAAGTTCAACATCAGCACCATTGATATCTGTTACAAATGTATCCCAGTTCCAATCACATTCAGCTGTAGCAATGTTGTCATAGCCTGTGCCCCAACCATAGTTATCAGCACGAACAACTGCATATTCCTTGTAATCAGCATTTTCATCAGCTGAGTGAGCATCTGCAACGTTCTGAAGTACTACAAGGAAGTTATCCCAGTTATTAAGACCATCTGTATAGTTCTTGAAGTTAACTGTTACTGACTCACCTGAAGGAACTTCAACAACATCTGAGAATGCTGTCCAAAAACCTGTTGAGCAATCTGTCTCACCAACTACTGTTCCTGTTGTCTCTACTGCACTATTATCAATACCTTCTGCAGAAGCTTCTGTAGAAGCTGCATCTGAAGCACCATCTTCTGGAGCAACTGTCTCTACTGTTGGATCACCCATTTCATATAATGAAACAACCTGTCCAGCTGTAAGTGCTGTATCAAATACATAAAGATCATCTACAAATCCCTTATAGATTGTATCCCAATAGTTAATTCCAAAGTATGATTCGAATGTGTTATCACCTGGTTTCATAATGTTAGGAGCAAGTGTTGCATCCCATGTATATTCAAAATATGTACCATTTTCATAGTTATCCTGTGAATCATATACAAGCTGTCCATTGATGTAATACTGAGCACCAACAGTTGTAGCTCCTGTAGCGCCTGTCTGCTCTTCACCAGAACATACAAGAGTTACCTGTACCCATTCTCTCTTACCATGAATCTCATTATCAAATGCATAGAGCCATGGCCAGCAATCTGTGCCATCTGCTGCATCTGATGATTCATTACGGCTCCATACAATAGGGAATATCTTTGCACTATTCTCACCCCATTCAGACTGAGTGAAGTTAGCCCATGTTACATCATTACCAGCATCTGCTGCCTTACCGATGTTATAACCAAGCTGAAGTGTTGGTCCGAATGTAGCAAGACGATCAGCATTCATCCAGAATGAAATTGTATAAGAATCTGTATTTGTTGGTTCAAGATTAAGATTAACACCTGTCTCACCATCAACATAAAGTGCCTGTCCAACAGCACCATCTGCATACTGGAATGTATAATCACCAGCATCAGCGATACCATATGTTGCACCATCGTTATCACCTATATCATCTGTACGAACAACAGCTGTATATCCTTCATCTGCACCTTCATCAAATGTATAATGTGCGAATGCTTCTGGAAGTTCTTCTGCTTCTACAGGTGCAGCTTCTGCTGTATCTGTTGCAGCCTCTTCTGTAGTTTCTTCTGATGCAGCTTCTTCAGCTGTATCTGCAGCTGCTTCTGTACTTTCTGTTGCTGCTTCTTCTGTTGGTGTAGCTTCTGTTGATGATCCGCATCCAACAGCAAGAGATGCTACCATAGTAGCGCTTAAGAGTGTTGCTAAAACCTTCTTTTTCATATAAATCCATCCTTCCCATGATAATAATTATCACTGTATATATCAGAATGGCTGGCCTATAAGAACCAGCCATTTTCTGAACCCCAATATTCTTTTTTGAACTCTATCCTTATATTTATCAGTTAGAATTATCTGTAACCATCTGCTCATAAAGAGCCTTTTCTTCATCTGTAAGAACGTTATATCCGCTCTCTCCAAAATACTGAAGCATTGCATTTGCATGATAGAGATTTGCCTGCTTAGTAGCTTCATCAACATAGTCAGCAGCCTTAGCTGTACCACCATCTACAAGATCATGAATACCGATGTTGTTGAAGTATCCATCACAATAGTTCCAATATCCTGCAATATTTGTCCATCCGTATGGGATAGGCTGCATGCAGCTAGCAAAATAGTTTTTCCAAAGTTCCTTGTGCTCATCATCCATATCTGAGCAGTACATATCAATATAAGCAGCCCAAACTGTCTCATCTGTTGTTATAGGAGCTGGCATAACATCATGCTTAAGAGCAAGTCCTGAAGAATTAGTGATTGTTTCATCATTATAAGCTTCTATTCTTGTCATCCATCCATCTACGCCAAAGCTCATGAATTTAAGAAGTTCATATGCTTCACGTGGATGCTGGCAAGATGTTGTAACACCACCAAAGTCAATTGTTGCAATTGTATGGTGATCAGCAGAAGCATCCTCTTCGCTAACAGCTGGAACAACATAAGGTACAATATCAAGATCATACTGATCATAAGCTTCTGTAGCCCATGTTCCCTGATATGTCCAGAAAGCTTCTGTAAAGAGTGCTACATGACCTGTTGCACCACACCATGCTTCCCAGTCACCTGCCCATGCTTCCATCTCTTCTGTTTCTGTTGTAGGAGCAATATATCCTCCGAGTTTAAGATCTGAGAACTCCTGCTCACCTACAGCCCATGCACTAAGATCAAAATCTGTACCATCAAATCCAAATTCACCAACGATATCCTGTGAAGAAGCGATTCCATAGTATGAATCAAGTCTGTTATAGTAACCACATCCATAATATGCCATTCCGTCAGGAGAATCCTTAACTGTAGCATCCTTGATGAGCTGGATCATCTCATCCCATGTCCAATTCTGATCTGGAACATCAATATTAAGTGTTTCTAATACGTTTCTATCTACATACATAATTCCAGGGAAAAATTTAACTGGAACTGCAAATCTTGCTGATGTACCAAAACATCCGATACCAGCATCATTTATTGTTGATGCAATCTTAGCTGTTTCAGGATCTGAATTATAGTAAGAACTAATATCAGCAAGAAGCATATTACTAAGAGCAAAGTCAGCATCTGAATACATGATTACATCAGGTGTCTGACTGTTATTAACAAGTGTAAGAAGCGTATCATCATATGTTGATACATTCTCATATGTACAATTTACTTTGATATTTGGATAAATCTCCATGAATCTCTCTGCGAGATACTGAGTAATTTCGTCCTGGTCAAAGTTGAAGTATGTAAGTTCAATTTCATCAGTAGTCATATCTGTAGCTTTATGATATGTAATACCATTGATTTCAACTTCCTCTGTTTCACCAGAAACTTCTGTAGCACCAGATGTGCTACCTGCACTGCCTGAGCTTCCGCATGCAGTTGTCAATCCCATCAGCATTGACATAGTCAGCATAGCTGCAACAATTCTCTTTTTCATTAATTACCCTCCTTAATGATCCGGTAAGTCTCTTCTTGAGCTTCCAGGAAAGAACTAGTATTTAATGCCCTTTCCCCATTTCCTTATCGATAAAAGAATTATATCACAAGCTTATTTAGTTTCATATAGTTTTTTGTAAAATAATCAATAAAAAAATAAAATAATTTGATTGCTTATATCAAAAATGTCAATCATACACAATTTTACGACATTCAAGTTGTGCATATTGTTCATATCATAGTCTACTATTTTATAATAATATAGAATTCCTTTATGCCGCTTGTACATACAGTAATCATTTATAGATATCATTATCAATATATGATTAGTGCTATACGTATGTAATGCCGATAATTAAAAAGCTATGCTCATTTATAAAGAATTCTTTTATGAATCCCTAAAATAAAATCGCATAGCTTTCTAATAAAAATATTTTGTTTTTTAATTTGTATTATTCATCTTCATCTAAATATTTTATTTTAACAGTAGAATCAGATGATGAACGTATAGCTTCTTCGTAATCATCAGCAAGATATTCGTATATATATATTTTGCATTTTGACTTTACTTTTTTAAATGCACTCTTTCCAAAAGTATCAATATCTTCAGATTTTATAGTTATTTTTTTCAGGTTCTTACATTTATAAAATGCGTAATCACCTATATCAGTTATATTACTTCCAATAACAACTGTTTTCAGCTTTTTGTAGTTTTTAAATGAATGTTTGTAAATAGATACTACTTTGTATTTCTTACCATCAATACTTACCTTGCTAGGAATAACCAGCTTGGTTATCTTCTTACTGGTAGCACCCTTTACCATCAATGTTTTCTTAGTAATTGCTTTATATTTGATACCATTAACTGTATATATCTTACCAACAGTCAGGTATGATGAACTACTGGAACTACTAGAATCAAGTGTACTTGTATTGCTTCCATACTTTGGCCAATATGTACTCTTTGCAAGATTTCCTCGATATACTTTCTTAACATCAACATTTGCAGGTTTTTCATAATTAGTACACCAGTAATATCCTACCCAGTATGCATTATCCTCTGTATTATCATACGTCTTAACAATTCTATTAGTAACAGTATAGACATTCTCCAGCTCGTACTTCATGAAATACAGCTGTCCTTCGAGCGTAGTCCAGTCATACCCATTTGAATTACAAAAAGCCTTCAAATTGGTCCACCTACTACTATGCCACTGACAGATGCCATAACTGGTACCGCCATCTCCTACTGCATTATAATTAAAATTGGATTCACATCTGACATTTGCAAGAATTCCACATGCCGCAGCATTCGTGCCACCAAGTTCATCTTTTACAAAATAAAAAATCTTTTCTTCTGTCGAAGATCCTCTCAGACTAGCTTCAGACTTAAAGCCCGCAAAGCTAAATGCAGAAATAACCACAGCTGCAGTTACAGCTGCTCTGTTCAAGAACTTAATTATCGTTTTTTTGTTCATACCCACCTCAGCCAAAATCTTTTTTCTAAAAAAATGTAACAAAATTGTCTACATCAATAGTTAAGCTTATTGTACAACAAAACTCCACAAAAATCACCATTTTCGAGAATTTATTCACAAATAGTTCACTTTTTTCTCAAATATTTTTCAAATAAATTATTACAAGAATATTATCTAAATAAACGGTATTGCGATGTATTCAAAGTCACGTATTTATTGGCTTGTAGTGTCATATTATGATTCTGTTCCATATTATTCTACTATATAACGCAAAAAATAGGCCACTGGAAAACATAGTTTCCAGTGGCTTAAAAATGTATCTATATAGTTGTAATTATTATTCTCCAGTAATACCTGTTCTATCAATACTTTCAACAAAGTATCTCTGAAGTACAAAGTACATGATGAGTAATGGCAAAATAGAAAGCATTGTACCAGCCATACTGATTGACTCATTAAGATTTGTCGCAGCATTTGTAGCTGTTGTAGCATATGCTGAGAAGTTACTTGCAAAGTTATCAAGCTGAATTACAAGTGTTGTCCATCCTGATGATGTAAGAACACCATGTACATACATCTCTGTAAGATATGACTCATTCCAGTACCATACAAATGAGAAAAGAGTAACTGTAATAAGTGCTGGTGTTGCTGATGGAAGAGATATCTTAATGAATGATTTAAAATATCCTGCTCCATCGATCTGTGCTGCTTCTATCAGAACTTTAGGAACCTGCCTGAAGAACTGGAAGAAAATAAGTATAAATATTGGTGCATTGATACCCATACCAAGAAGTGATGGAAGTACAAATGACCATAATGTACCAAGAATCTTAAGGTTAGAATACATTACATATGTAGGAATCATTGTGATCTGACTTGGAAGTACAAATGTAAAAATAATGATTCCAAGAACAAGCTTCTTAAATGGAAACTCAAATCTTGCAAGGCCATAGCCAATAAGTGAACATGAAACTACGTTACACAGTGTTGGAAGGCCTGCAATGATTATACTCTGCAAAAATGATTTCCAGAAATCCATACTCTTCGCAGCCTGTACATAATTGCTAAGATTTACTGAACTTGGAATCCAGCTGATTGATGAATCCAGCAGATCATCCAATGACATAAAACTCTTACTAACCATATACAGAATAGGATAAATATATATGAATCCAATGCATATAAGAAGTGCATATATAACAAACATTTTTATAAAGCCTTCTTTTTCTTTAGATCCAAATAAAAATCTATTTATCTTTTCTTTGGTCAAATTCTTATACCATGGTCCCTGAGGAGGTAATGTTTTAGTAATCGCCTGAGCCGTCATAGGTTTTGTACTTACCTTTTGCTCTGTTTCTTTCGATCTTCTTTTCATTACGAGCGCTCCTCCTTTCTACTCTCTTAGCTTCTCTAGCTTCCTTCTTCATCTGTTTCTTGGCTTTCTTAACCTGTTTTTCATATACATCCTTTTTAGCCAGGAACAATCCACCAAATAGTGCTACCAGAAGAAGTACTATTAATGAATACATCCATGCCATAGCTGATGCATATCCATATCCTTTTTCCTGAATACCAGAGAACATTGATGCTTTGATAAGTTCAATGATTTCATTCTGGTCATTGTTAGATATAAATACTATTGTATATACACAGTTAAGAAGTATCAGTGGTTTAATTGTAGGAAGTGTAATCTTCCAGAAACATTCCCATCCTGAACCGCCATCTATTTGAGCTGCTTCATACATTGATCTGTCAATTTTCTGAAGTCCTGACAGGAATATCAGAATCTGAACTCCTGAATACCACAGAATCATGATCATATTCTCAAACAGTTCTGAGATAGGCTCTGCCAGTGGTCCTGGCAGGAAGCCTGAAATAGCTGTTGTTATAGCCTGTGTGTCTATAGCAGTGATACTACCTGCTCCCTGTGATGTAAGCATTCCCAGAATAGGACCACTTACGATAATAACAGGGATGAAGAAGATCATTCGGAAAAATCCTCTGAATTTAATTTTTTCATTCAGCATCATAGCAATTATCAAAGCAAATACTACGATTACCGGAACAGATATAATTGTTGAGGCCAGGTAGTTAATAAGCTGTGTCGGGAAATCTGCATCCGCAAGAAGGATTTCCGTATAATTACCATGACCAACAAAAGTGAAGTTCTTACCTATTGGCGTGATTCTGATATTATTAAGCGAATAATAGAATGATGTTATAAGCGGATAAGCCAGGAACACACATGCTCCTATTATCCATGGAATTATGAATATCACTCCTGTTATCGCTTCACGCTGAGCAAGTCTTCCAGGTTTTATCTTCTTTTTAATTTTCTTTTCCTGCCTGGCAAGCTTTTTGCTGCCTGCAGAAACCTTTAAATCACTCATGCCTATACCTCATTTTGTAATTTATTTAACCTGATAGGACATTGCATCTACTGTTATGCCATCTACAGATACCTCATTCTCTGTATAGTTGACATAAATTACAGTGCCATTATCATATGTTACCTTAGTTACTCCATTGTCCATCTTCTCATGATCTGCTATACATGCACCCTCTACTGCGCTTGCAACCTCTCTTAACTGTTCATCATAAGAGATAATTGAATCACGGTATGTAGCGTATTCTGTACTATACAGATCAGAAGAATTTGTATAAATAAGTGCTGATGAATTCTCATATGTTATATAGAATGAAGGATAAACACCTGATTCAACCATCTGGAGGAAGAACTCAGTTTTATTAGCTTCAAAGTTAACATAATCTGAATACATTGGAATTATTCCCTTTAATACCATTGAAAGGAATGGAACTTCTTCATCAACATACATATAATCAGATGAACCAAGTGGCATATCAAGGAATGCATCCGTGTAATCCCAAAGATATGCGTAAGGCTGTTCCATTATCATGTCCGTGCTCTCATCTATTGTCTGAACCGCTTCAAGCACTGCATTTGCTGTATCATATCTTGTATAATAATTTCCCTGTGAGCTATAGGAGAAAATGTTATCTGTAACACCTGCAAGTGCAAGATTATTTACACCCTTTGATGTATAAGACTTTGTAAATTTCTCAAGTGTTCTTTCCATCTTCTCTGGAAGGAGGTAATAGAACAAATCATATACCTGCTCATTTAACTCTTCCTTGAAAGTTCTCTTATTTATTTTTTTAACCACATTGAATGTAGTTGCATTTGTACTGGCATTAACTCTTAGTGCATCATTATATAAGTACAAATTGTAATTTGAATCTGCAGATTCACTTATCAGTTTGGTAAGAGCTGATGTACCGCCGATACTTGAATCAGCCTTGTACTTACTGATAGGCACATTATAAATGCCACCCTTCTGCCATCCTTTATAAACAGATAGAAGCGATGAAACTCCTGAACTTTGAAGATCACTATACATCTCTTCAATATTATCAGTTGTTGTCATTGTAACTGCCTTTGTTCCCATCAGAAACTCTTCTCTGTCTGTACCAAGGAAATCAACTCTGGTGTTGTAACTTGTATCTTTAGTTGCTACAAGATTATTTTCAAGAAGGTAATTTCTGTATTCAACTGCCATTCCTGAATAATCAGCATCATCACCTTCAAGCAGCATATATCTGACTGTCAGATCTGAATGCGTTCTATCTGTTTCTATGCTTGTCATTGTTCCTGAATTAGATTCATTTAATGGCTGTACATAAATGTCTCTTAACATGAACTTGGCAAAACATCTGTTGTAATTGACCATAACACCATTTGGATGAGCTTCTATACTTGCTCTCTTCTCACCGTTTTCTACAACTGCAATGTATCCGAGCTGGTCTTCTGTATGAGCCATACCAAATACTGGTGCGATAATATCATTGGCATCAACAACAGTATCGTATTTGTCCCAGAGATAATTTGTAGTAGATGAATCTGTAAAGCCAGCATCACTACCGTAAATCATTCTGGAAAAGCCTGTAGCATATCTTCCTTCTTTGTTATCAAGATAGATAAGTGCACCATTTCCATCAGGAATCAGCATGTAACCATCCTGATCATCCATAAATGTATAACCCATAAATGGGAATACACTTACTGTTGAAATATATGTTCCTTCCTTTTCTTCAATAATAGAGTCATCTGGAATATTTACAACAACTTCATCTCCATCAAGTGTAATTTCTACTGTCAGACCAAATTCATATTCATTAAAATATATTTTGGCTGAAACACCATTATCAATCTTAGTTGTTTCTATCTTGTTGGAACATGAAACCATATCAACCTGATATGTATTTGTAGTTCCAATAATTGCTGCTATAACAATTCCTGATTTCATGTATGCATTCCATGTTGAATTGGAAGCACCATCATCAAGTTCATCACTAAGTGTAGATTCAATGAATTTACCATTATTCTTGTTTTCAAGAATAATTGATAATCTAGGTTCATAGTAATACATCTTGTATGTATCACTTTCTGCAACAAGCTCATAATCATCGATTGTAATCCATTCGGATTCATCAACCTTACCTGTTGCACCTTCCATGACTACTTCACCATTTTCATTAATGGTTTCTCCATTTGCCTCTGCACCAGATCCTGCTTCTGCCTCAGTTGCACCTTCTTCAGAAGCGCTTTCACTATTCTCATCTGTGCTCTCAGTTACTTCTGTTCCAACTGCTGTTTCACTTGCATATACTGTACTTGCTACCGGATTAGTGGTAAGTACAGTAGCAGCTGTGAGCATTAGTCCCAGAGCTACTGCCTTTTTTAATTTAATACCCAAGCCTATACACCACCTCTCCAAATATTGAGCTTATGAACTGGAATACCTGAGCCCATAATACATATACTATGAATATCAATAGCGCCATAATAAGGATTGTGAACGCTGTCAGACATATAACTTTAAATGTTTCTGCAGGTGTATAATCATTTACTTCCTTAATTGCTATAACAGCTAGAACTACTACCCATCCAATCATAACTATTTTACAAAGTGTGATCAGGAACTGTTCATTCTGTGTAAGAACATGTGACAGAATAAAGATCACTGGTGTAATCATTATGTATGGAACCAGGCTGTAGTTAAAGTATGTATAAATCTTCTTGATAGTAGCTTCACCATCATTGATAGTACATACAAGATAGTTACAAGCTGTAAGAGCAATCATTACAAGTAATATTGTTCCGATATCAGAGAAGATTTCAAATCTACCTTCTCTTATAGTCTTCTGTAAGAATCCGCACAGATACTTATTAACAATGAACTCTATTATGAAGATTACAAGAATTACTGTAGCAGAAGCCCATGAAGCTCTTCCTTCTCTTGCAATACCATATGATCCATCAAATGGATGTTTCATAAAGTATCTTGTATAAAGCAGATTATTTATAAGCTTCTTTTCCTTCATCTTAGAAGTCCAGGCTCTTAAGCCTTTAAGAATTCCTTTTTTCTTATCCAAAAGCTTGATTATCTTAAAT
>CAMJFD010000090.1 GCA_946404845.1 uncultured Butyrivibrio sp.
TGTTAGCAGCGACTGATGGCTTATATACATTCATGGACGGGATGACCAAAAAAGTCTATAATCTCACAAATGAACTTGAGTCTTATCAAAGATGCAATGATGCCAAGATGGATCCTGAAGGCAGACTGTGGTTTGGAACAATAGTATATGATGGAAGTGTAAAACAGCATGGTAATTTGTATAGCTATTCAAATGGCACAGTTCTATGCAAGCAAAAGGACACAAAGCTTGCAAATGGTATGGCATGGAATAAGGCATCTAATAAATTCTATTTTTCTGATTCAGGTGAGCATAAAGTATTCATATATGATTATGATGTGGATACAGGGAATATATCAAATAGAAAAGTACTATATACAGTAACAGACGGTGTGCCAGATGGAATGTGCATTGATAGAGATGATAATATATGGCTTGCCGTATGGGGCGGATCAAGGATTGATCATATAGATGGAAGAACGGGAGAGAAGCTTAGTGAGATAAGTGTTCCAGCTGTTCAGGTATCATCCTGCTGTTTCTATAATAGTAATAAATTATTCATAACGACAGCAGGGGATGGACTAAGCGGAGAATATGATGGCTGTTTATTTACATGTGATGTAAATAGCTGAACGCAAATAAACCAATTTAAAAGCATTTCTTTAGTGGCATTATGAAGACGTCTCTTGGGGGACATGACAAGTATATTATTCAATAAATATATCAGAGCATATGAGGACGTTGTAGCTGTCCAGACTGTGTGGCAAATGCAATCATTGCACTTGGCTATGCGTTAGATATATCAGAAGTTTAAAAGATATTTTTTTATTATATCTATAAATAGAGGATTCTATATGAATGATGGAAGTTCTATGTTTATAAACAATTTGGTTATAGATACATGTTATTGTATGGAAATTTTACTAATGTATTTAATTCCATGCGTGATGATTCTTATTGCCATTCGTTTATTTACAAAGCTTCCATCTTTTATTTTCCGTAAGCTGCTCCATATAGTAGCATTTACAGCTGTAACACTTATGATTCTGGCAGCCCGTAGCTGGCAGTCTGCAACACTTACTTCAATTGTAATTGCGGTAGTGGTATATCCAATTCTGGCATTTTTTGAACAAAAAAAGTGGTATGCGCACTTTTTTGTTCAAAAGACTTCAGGCGAAATAAAAAAGAGTCTGCTATTATTATTTAGTATGTTTGCAGTACTAATAGCAGTATGCTGGGGAATATTTGATAAACCGGAGATCGCAGCTATGTCAATTATTATGTGGGGGAATGGAGATGCTGCAGCAGCTCTTATAGGTACACCTTTTGGTCGTCATAAGGTCAAATCCAGATTTACAGATGGTAAAAAATCCTGGGAAGGAAGCTGCGCTATGCTCATAGTTTCGTTTATATCAGGATTATTCATTTTATTAATGACCAGTAGTATAGCTGTTATGACATCTTTTTATGTTTCTATAATATGCGCAGTAGTAGGTACAGCTGTTGAATTATTTACTCCAAGTGAATACGATACAGTAACTGTTCCTGCAGCAATAGCGTTGGTTTGTCTAATAATTTATCCATAATGCAATAGCATAATCTGCAAGTTAATAAAATCAAAGGACACAGAATGTTAATACTTTTTTATTCATTTTTTTAAGTACAGTTAAGTAAGTAGTATGAAAATGTATATATACAAATTAAACAAATGTATAAGGAGTATACATAAAATGAAGAAGAATGAAGTTAAGAAAATATTATCACTCGCAGGAGTAGCACTTATGTGTGTATCAATAAGTGCGTGTGGAACAACATCTGCAACAGATGCAGACGCATCTACAGAAACATCAGTTGTAGCAGAAGCTGAGACAACTGATGATACTACAGAAGAAACAGAATCAGCAGATGCTGAAGAAGTATCAACAGAAGCTGCTGAAGGAGAAATGCCAGAAGGAGAAATGCCAGAAGGAGAAGCTCCAGATGGAGAGGCACCAAGTGGAGATAAGCCAGAAGGAGAAGCTCCAGATGGTGGAGCACCTGGTGAAGGCGGCGAAGGCGGTGGCGGCTTCGGCGGCGGAAGCAGCAGCGAAGATATAGATTATACAGGTGCTACAGAAATTACATCAGCTGAGACACAGGAAGATGAGACCTATGATAGTACAACAGCAGATGAAAGTGCACTTCTTGTAAGCACATCAGACGAAGTAACAATTACAAATCCTACAGTTAGTAAGACTGGTGATTCAGACGGCGGTGACAACTGTAACTTTTACGGTTTAAATGCAGCTGTACTTGTAAAGGATGGATCAACAACAACTATTACAGGCGGTACAATTACATCTGATGCAGATGGTGCAAACGGTGTATTCTCATACGGCGGTAACGGCGGACAGAACGGTGCTGACGGTGATGGAACTACAGTAAATATTTCAGATACAACAATCACAACAACTGGTGATGGATCAGGCGGTATCATGACAACAGGTGGCGGTATTACAAATGCTACTAACCTTACAGTTGAGACAAGTGGTCAGTCATCAGCAGCTATTCGTACAGACCGTGGTGGCGGAACTGTTACTGTAGATGGAGGAACATATACAACTAATGGACTTGGATCACCAGCTATCTATTCAACAGCTGATATTACTGTAGCTAATGCAACACTTACATCAAACCTTTCAGAAGGTGTATGTATTGAAGGTATGAACTCAATCACACTTACAGATTGTGATCTTACAGCTAATAATACAGATACTAACGGCAATGCTACATTCCTTGATTCAATCATGATCTACCAGTCAATGTCAGGTGATGCTGATAGTGGTACATCTACATTCAGTATGACAGGTGGTTCACTTACAAGTGAAAATGGACATGTATTCCACGTAACTAATACAAATGCTGTTATTAATCTTTCAGGCGTAGAAATTACTAATAATGATTCTGAAGATATCCTCCTCTCAGTATGTGCTGATGGTTGGGATGGTGCAGACAATATTGCTACAGTTAACGCATCAGATCAGGATCTGAGCGGAACAATTCTTGTAGGTGATGATTCAACACTTACACTTAACCTCACAGATGGTTCAACATTTGAAGGTACAATCAGTGGTGAAATCACAAATGCAGATGGCGAGACAGTATCTACAGAAGTTGGTACAGTAGACGTTACAATCGATTCAGACAGCACATGGACACTTACAGCAGATACATATATCTCATCATTTGATGGAGATGCTTCCAGTATCATTAGCAACGGTTACACATTATATGTAGATGGAGTAGCTCTTTCAGGAACAAACTAATAAAATCCAAGAATAAAATATATAACCAACGTAAAGCCCTGGTCACACTAGTTGTGATCAGGGCTTTCATGTTTCGCTTTGCGACCTATATTTTTATAGGCAATATTTTGGATAAGATAATCCTCTTGCAGCCTTGGTATTATCCATAATAAGATATTGAATAGATGTATTAGAAATAAGAGAGGAACATAAAATGAGTCCAATGATAGTGCTGCAGCAAATGGGTGTAATAGTAATTCTGGTTGCTGTTGGTATATATTTGTATAGCAAAAAAGTTGTAGATAACGTAGTCTCACAGAGATTGTCAGTAATAGTAATGGATATATGTAATCCTGCCCTTATACTGGCATCTATTCTTACAGGAAATGTAGAGGCGAGTCATAGCGACCTTATAGAAGCTATAATATTAGGAATCGTATTTTATCTGATTCTTATAATTATAGGTATGATCCTGCCATTTATATTAAATGCTCCAGCTGATAAAAGAAGATTTTATAATTTGATGGCAGTATATACAAATGTTGGATTTATAGGTATCCCAGTGGCCAGAGCAATTCTTCCCGACAAGGCAATATTATATGTAATTGTTTGTAACGTAATGTATTGCCTGCTGTTTTATACACATGGTATTACAGTCCTGAGTAATGGCAAAGAGAAGATGAATCTGAAAAAAGTAATAAGTCCTGGAACTATAATGGCAATACTAAGCCTTGTAGTATGCTGGTTCAACTATACACCGCCACTTATTATCAGTAGCAGTATCAGTTATATAGGAAATGCGACAGTTTTTCTGTCAATGACTCTTCTAGGCGTATCTATTGCAAGATCTGATATAACAAAGGGCTTCAAAGATATCAGAATATGGGCTTATATTCTTCTTAGAATGATACTGTTCCCGGTAGTAATCTTTTTTGTACTAAAGGGAATGAAGTTTGATGAAATAACTATAATGGGACTGTGCCTAATGGCTACTATGCCTATTGGAAACCTTCCGCTTATACAGTCTGAAAAAATGGGTGAAGATACAGATCTGTTATCAAGTGCAATCACAGTAACAACTATAATATCTATGGTGACAATAACGCTTCTGATGCTTATTTTTACTGCATTATTATAATAACTAATGAAATTTTATATATTACTATAGCAGTTAATGATACTTGTAATATACAATGAAATAAGGAAACTAAAATGATTATTAAAACGTTTACAGAACTTAACACCAAAGAGGTATATGAAATCTTAAAGGCACGATCTGCTGTATTTATGATAGGACAGAACATACATTATCTGGATATGGATGACGTTGACTATGACTGCATTCATATATTTGATACAGACGATAAAGGCAAGGTAATAGCCTATCTTAGAATGTATAGATCTGATATTGATGATGAACACTTAAACTTTGGACGTGTCCTTACGACTGACAGAGGCAAAGGCAGAGGAAGAATGCTAATAGATACAGCAGCAGAATATGCAAAGGCAAAAGGATATAAATATATATCCTGTGATGCTCAGATTCAGAGTGAAGGCTTCTATCTCAAATGCGGATTCATAGAGACTTCTGAAGAGTTTATAGAAGCAGGCATTCCTCATATTAAGATGGAAAAGAATGTATGGGAACAATAAGAGATAAGAATTTTAATGTAAAGAAAAATCTGATTCATGCTATGAAAATATCGTTGGCTGCAATTATAGCGACCATAATTGCGGTGTTATTTAATCTGCAATTTGCAGTGGCTGCAGGTATTGTAGCAATCCTGTCTGTAGCATTTACCAAAAAAGAAACAATACAGACAGCATGGAACAGATTTATAGCATTTATAGTGGCGCTTATAATTTGTGCTATTTGTTTTTATACGATTGGTTTTAATAATATAGGATTTTTTGCCTATATTATCATCTATGTTGTGATATGTCAGTTTATGGGATGGAATAGTGCTATGGCAATGGATTCTGTGCTGATATCACATTTTTTGACATTTAAATCGATGAATGCAGAGGCGCTTATCAATGAAATAGCCCTTTTTGTAATTGGTGTTGGAGTTGGAATTATTGCTAATATATGTCTGCACAAGGATGCTGACTATATGGAGCGTATGAAGAACGAAACAGATAATCTCATTAAGGAGGCTCTCCACAGAATGTCAGTCAGAATAATGACTCCGGATATGCCTGATTATGATGGCCACTGTTTTAATGACCTTAGAAAGTCTATAGAAGCTGCATCAGCACTTGCACATACCAATTACATGAACCAGCTGTCATATGAGGATGTTGAGGACATTGAATATATTGCGATGAGAGAGCGTCAGGCAACTATCTTATATGAGATATACAAGCATCTTATTCAGATTAAGACAGTACCAGTTACTGCGGGGATTTTGTCAGAGTTTTTTGAAAATGTATCGCAGCAATATTCCATGGAGAACACAGTTAAAGGACTTCTGGAAGATTTCCATGAATTAGATATTCAGATGAAAAAAACGCCTCTTCCTGTTGAAAGAGGCGAATTTGAAGACAGAGCCAGGCTATTTGCAATAATGCGAGGCATGGAAGAATTCCTGAATATTAAAAAGGAATATATGGAAAAAACTAAATTGAAAAACAATTAAGCTTCTTATAAGACATGTGGCTAACAGAGTTGTGTTCCTTAATAACGGAACTATTAGTGATGATTTTATTCTGGATGATAATACATTATCCAGATTAAATATATATAAAATAAATGATTAAAAACATAAAGAGAATTATAATCATTCAATTATATAGCTGTTATCAGATATGTTTCTGATAGAGAATCCACTTTCTGCGATAGCGCCTTTTGCAAAATCTCTTCTTAATTTGTAATATATATTACCTGAACTCTTGGCATATTCCCAAAATCCAGAGTGAGGGTCAGATGCTCTTGTAACTAGGATTGATCCATCATCGTTAACTGAAGTATTTACACATCGGTCACAAGGCATTCCATCTAAAAGCATTGCATTTATAGCATCATATACATCTGCAGCACTAGTCTGCACTCCGATACTAACTGATTTACCAAAGTCATATATAATATCTTCAAGATAAGCCAGACGTGAACTGTCCTCAGATAATAATTCTGAAATTAGCTGCGCATATCTTTCTTCCACATTTCCTATCATACTTGATAATGAACCATGAATATTACTAAGATCGATTGCTTCCTCTAATGTAGGGAAACTGTCTCTGGTGTAATTATCAAGTGATCCTGCCTGTGTCCAGTTATTATCGTATGCGGCTGTTATAACGGCTTTTATTATTTGTTCCTGAATCATAACCTTTTCATACATCCATGAATGTATAGGTCCTAATACTGCGCTCATTTAATACCTCTTTTCCTGTTACAAGTGAACTTAATCACATAACAATTAGATTCGCTATCTTATGATAGATATCCCTAATACAAAAATATGTTGTTTATGCCACATTTCACAAAAAAATCTTATGTGGTAATTGCAACGGAAAATATAAGGTTATATTGTTATGATAACGATGATATTTGAGAAGCTATGAAAAAATGATAAATAGATGAAATGTTGAAACGCAGGAGGATAACATGTCAAAAAAATTAGATCTTACAAAAAGCTTATATGATCTGTGCAAGGAGTATCCAGAGCTTATAGATATTATGGTAGAACTAGGATTTACAGAGGCTGAAAATGAGATGACTCTAAATACAGTGGGCCGTGTAATGAGAATACCAAAGGGCGCTCAGATCAAGAAGATTCCAATGAATAAAGTTGTAATGGCACTTATGAATAATGGATTTGAACTAGCAGGAAATCCAGACTTAGACAAAAGCGATGACAAAGAGCCAAGGAATGCAGCTGATATTATGAAAGACAAAATGGAAGCAGCCCGTATTCTGATAGAAACTAAGGGGCATCCACTTAATCTTTTTGCCAAAGAAAATAAAGTACTTATAACAGAAATAGATAAAACTAAAGAGTTAATGTTTCAGTTTGAGGATAGCAGATCAGAAGAGCTGGCAGAAATGATATTAAACCAGATATCTCTACTAAGAACTATAGCTATCCACTATGCCAAAAAAGGTGACCTTCTCTATCCACATATGAAACATAAATATGAGATATCAGGACCATCAGATCTTATGTGGACAGATGATGACGAAATAAGGGATGAACTTAGAAGACTAGATGGCTGTAATATAAGAGAACAGGAGTATCTTGAGAGGCTTGCAAGAGTCATTAAGAGAATGGAAGAGATGCTTATTAAGGAAAAAAATGTGCTATTTCCAATATGTGCAAAGTTTTTCCAGAAAGAAGAGTGGTATAATATATATCAGGACTCAAAAGATTATGCAAAGTGTTTTGTGGAATTCATTAAATGGCCGGAAGCTGAGGAGTTTTTTGCACAGCAAAAGGCTAGCTGCGCAGCAGACGGTGATATTATAAGGCTTCCAGGTGGACACTTTACACCTGAACAGTTAAGAGCAGTATTAAATACTATACCAATTGAAATCTCATTTGTAGATGAAAATAATATGAACGTCTTTTTTAACGAAGGACCTAAGCTCTTCAAGCGTGCAACAATGGCGATTGACAGAGATGTGTTCTCCTGCCATCCACCTAAGATAGAGATGATGGTACGATCAATAATAGATGATTTCAGATCAGGTGTAAGAGATTCTGTTCCTGTATGGATGGAAAAAGAAGGTATCCCTGTCCTTGTCAATTATATTGCAGTAAGGGATGAAAACGGTAAGTATCTTGGAACTCTTGAGTGTGTTCAGAAAATGGATGAGGCCAAAAAACATTTCGGAAAATAAGATGGAGATGATATTATGATTGAAGAAATGATGAAAGCTAACATTGGAAAAGAGTTTGAATGGAATGGCAAAAAAGTTACTATAGTAGATGCCTATTCAGATTTTGAAGGGGATTTCTACAAGTACAAGTTTGAAGGTGAAGACAAGATTCATGAGATAGATGTCCTGTCACCAGAAGGAATGGATTTTGAGAGTTTAATTCCTTGATAGAATAATATATAATGATAATAGTTTTCTTATGATGTAAAGTGGAAATAATACTTGACGGGGGAAATGTAATGAAGAAAATTATTAAACGCATAGCTTTGTTACTGGCTGTTATTACGACCATTAACATAGCTACAGGTAATGCTAGTCTTCCTGCAAGAGTTGCATATGCCAAGTCAGCCAAATATGATGCATCAGATATTGATATCGTAGTTGATCTGTCGTCGCACAATACAGTTACTAACTGGAAGAAACTCAAGAAGAAAGCGGATGCAGTTATCCTGAGACTGGGATATAGAGGATATGGTACAGGTAAAATTGTACTAGATTCCAAATATCTTCAGTATAAAAAGAAATGTGAGCAGTACAAGATTCCATATTCTGTATATTTCTATTCACAGGCAATTTCCAAAAAGGAAGCAAGACAGGAAGCGAATTTTGTAAAGAAGTATTACAAGAATCAGAAAGTACTGCCAGCATTTATTGATTCTGAGAAGAGTGCAGGAAATGGAAGAGCTGATAACCTCTCTAAGAGTAAGAGAACAGCTTATGTAAAAGCGTTTTGTCAGAGACTAAAAAAGGCCGGAATACCTTCTGGAGTATATGCTTCTAAGAACTGGCTTAATAATAATCTTAATATGAAGAACTTTAAATATGATGTATGGTGTGCACAGTACAATACAAAATGTACTTACACCGGTGACTATATGATGTGGCAGTACACATCAAGTGGCAAGAACTATGGAGTTAGCACATATGGTGTTAACCGAGTGGATGTCAGCAAGGTAATACATTAGTGTTTTTTGAATTTAAAAGGTTGTGAAATAGATGTTTCACAACCTTTTTTTATTGAAGAGGAAATTGCTTTTTATTTATAAATATTTACTCTCAGTTACTAATGTGACTTTGTCACAGAGATAAAAAATATAAATATGTATTCTAATGGCAGAGTATATAAAATGGAGGTAATACTGATGAAAACACTTATTATAGGCGGTGTAGCCGGTGGCGCTAGTTGTGCAGCAAGACTCAGACGTGTGGATGAAAATGCCCAGATAATTATGTTTGAACGTGGCGAGTACATCTCATATGCTAACTGTGGTCTTCCTTATCATGTAGGAGATGTTATAAAGTCAAGACAGGCTCTTCTATTACAGACACCAGAAGTAATGAAGGCTAGATTTAATATAGATGTAAGAATAAAGAGTGAAGTAACAGCAATTAATAGAGCTGATAAAAAGATTACTGTAGTAAATCATGATACAAATGAGACTTATGAAGAGACATATGACAAGCTCGTTATAGCAACAGGTTCTTCTCCACTTAGACCAAGAATTCCAGGAATAGATTCACCTCTTATCAAGACACTTTGGACTGTTCCTGATACAGATGAGATCAAGGCACTTGTTAATAGAGATGATATTAGAAGTGTAGCTGTAATCGGTGGTGGATTCATAGGACTTGAAATGGCAGAGAATCTTGAAGCAGCTGGCAAAAAAGTTTCTATTATCGAAGCTGCTGATCAGGTAATGACACCTATTGACTATGAAATGGCTCTTATGCTTCATGAGAACATTAGAAGCAAAGGTGTAGATTTAAGACTATCTGACGGAGTTGCTTCTTTTGAAACTAAGGATAATAGCGTAAGTATAAATTTACAAAGCGGCGATGTTGTTAATGCTGATCTTGTAATATTATCAATCGGTGTAAGACCTAATAGCCAGTTGGCTAAGGATGCCGGAATAGAGCTAAATGAAAGAGGCGGAATCATAACAAATGATATGCTTCTTACAAATGATGAAGATATTTATGCTGTTGGTGATGTTATAGAAGTAGATGATTTTGTAATGGGTGGCAAGACTATGATTCCACTTGCAGGGCCAGCTAATAAGCAGGGAAGAATTGCTGCCAATAACATTGCAGGAATGCATGATACATATAAGGGTACTCAGGGCTCATCAGTTGCCAAGGTATTTGACCTTACAGTAGCTGCTACAGGGGCTAATGAGAAGACTCTTAAGAGAAATGGACTTGTAAAGGGCAAGGATTATGAGACCCTTACTATATTACAGAACTCCCATGCTGGATATTATCCAGGTGCTCTGCCACTTATCTTAAAACTCATATATAATCCACAGACACAGGATATATATGGTGCACAGATAGTTGGAAGAGATGGAGTAGATAAGAGAATAGATACAATCGGTGTAGCTATGAGATTACATGCCAAGGTTACTGAGTTAAAGGACCTTGAGCTTGCATATGCTCCGCCATATTCATCTGCCAAGGATCCTGTTAATATGGCTGGATTTGTTGCAGAGAATCAGATTAAAGGGATGGTATCTTTTGCAGAATGGGATGAGCCAGATAATGATAAAGAGGCTGTTCTGTTAGATGTAAGAGAAGAGGCTGAGACAATGGCTTACAGCATTCCAGGTGCTATCAATATTCCACTTGGACAGCTGAGAAGTAAGCTGAATACTCTTGATAAGAGTAAGAGATATATAGTATTTTGCGCAATTGGAGTAAGAGCTTATAACGGCTCCAGAATACTTATGAATAACGGATTTGCTAATGTTAATTTATATCCAGCAGGTGTCCGTTTATACCAGTCTACACACCCAGAGACGATTAAGAAAGATGGGAGCGGACAGGCTGAAGTGAAGCTCAATGTAAAAAAAGATAATGTTAATGCATCATCAAATGATGCTCCAATACATAAGATTACTGTTAATTGCAGTGGCCTTCAGTGCCCGGGACCAATTATGGAAGTATTCAAGAATATCAAGGAGATGAGAGAAGGAGAACTTTTAGAAGTCACTGCTTCTGATCCTGGATTTTCCAAGGATATAGTTGCATGGTGCGACAGAACTGGCAATACACTTGTATCTAATGTTGAGCATAATGGAAGCTTTATTGCAGTAGTTAGAAAAGGTACTGATAATAAGCCTCTTGCTACAGGAAATGCTAATACAGTAGTTGATACACCTCAGGGCAAAACAATTATTGTTTTTGACGGAGATATGGATAAAGTCCTTGCAAGCTTTGTAATAGCTAACGGAGCACTTGCTATGGGCAGACCAGTCACAATGTTCTTTACATTCTGGGGACTTACAGCTCTTAGAAAAGAGCAGAAAGTAAATGTTCCTAAGACATTTATTGAGAAGATGTTTGGATTCATGCTACCAAGAGGCAGCAAGAAACTAACACTGTCCAAGATGAATATGGGCGGAATGGGAACTAAGATGATGCGCAGCATTATGAAGAATAAGAACATTGATTCTCTTGAAGATATGATGAAAAATGCTATGGATAATGGCGTTAAGATCATAGCCTGCTCAATGAGTATGGATGTAATGGGTATCAGAAAAGAAGAGCTCATTGACGGCGTAGAAATTGGCGGCGTTGGAACATATCTTGGAGATGCTGAAAATTCAAATGTAAATCTGTTCATTTGACCCATTGGGGACGGGGTAATCCTCTCTAATATTATTGAAAGGTGTAGTCTATGATAAAACTTGTAGTAACAGATATGGATGGCTGTCTTCTGGATGGCAGAGGAAATATGCCATCTGATTTTGCAGATACATTTAAATACATGCAGGAAAAAGGTGTGATAATGGCAGCAGCTAGTGGCAGATCTATTGCCGGACTTATGAAGCCATTTGGAGATACGGCAAAGGATATGGCATTTGCATCAGATAATGGCGCCTGCGCTTATTATAAGGGCGAGCAGCTATTTGCTAATACACTTAAACCTGAGGACTATCTTCCTATAATTGCAGAAGCCAGAAAGCATCCGGGTGTAAGGCCTGTAGGTTGCGGAACCAGAGATGCATGGATGGAAGATATAGACAAACTGACTGATAGAGACATTACAGAACTCAGTAAATATTATCCAACATGGAAGGAATGTGGGTTTGAATCTGTTCCAGATGATATTATTAAGATTGCTCTTTTGTATTTTGATGATATAGAAAAAAATATATATCCTTTTTATGAGAAGTATAACAATGACAAGATACTGTGCAAGGTAACATCATATGTATGGATAGATGTATTTGATTCACGTGTATCAAAAGGAACTGGTGTTAAGGCATTGCAGGAAAAACTTGGGATATCCCCAGAAGAAACTGTTGTTTTTGGAGATTATCTAAATGACCTTCCAATGGCTGATTATGCCGCAAGATCTTTTGCACCAGCTAATGCACATCCTGATGTAAAAGCCAGATTTACTGATATAATCGGATCAAATGAAGAGGCTTCAGTTACTAGGACAATAAGAGAAATTTTATGATTATTTAATATCAATATATAGATAATTAGTGCATAATATAAATGTAGATTTATAACTAATCATAATTAGAATTTCTATGAAATTTTGTTATGTATTCAAAAGGAAGTGATACATATGGCGATGTCAGGAATTA
>CAMJFD010000091.1 GCA_946404845.1 uncultured Butyrivibrio sp.
AAAATGCTTAACATGCAAGCATGTATGACTTTTTGTCACTTCGTTCCAAAAGTCATGCAAATAGGCCAATTGAAATCGACTTCGTCGAAGGGCCTATTTGCCACCTGAATCATATTCTTACGAAACTCGCAGAAATTGCGAGTTTCTGTAATATACTCACAAGAATATATGCATTTATGACTTTTGACACCTATATCATTATATTTTGTAAATAAGTATTCCTCCTGGCAATAATTTCTGATTTAAATAATTACGTGAAAATAATGTATTCTCTTCGTTTACGCTTATATTGACTTCATTATGACCGCAATTAAGAACTACCTTTACAAATCTGTCTCCTGAAATCTTAATATATTCTATAACTCTTCTATCAGCTATCTCATTAGGAAAATGGAAATCTCGACTCTTCATTGCAGGCTCGTTCTTCCTGAGGTCAATGAGCTTTTTGAGTTCCTGAATATTCTCATCATATTTTCCAGCTTCTATATCATCCCATGGCATGCACCTGCGGCAATCAGGATCATATCCACCTTCCATGGCAATTTCTGTTCCATAATATATACAAGGACTTCCTGGCATGGAATATAGAATGGCAAGTTGCTGGTAAAAAATATCTATATTTCCACCAACCTTATCCATCAAACGGTTAGTATCATGTGAATCTAACAAATTAAAAATAACATCATTAGTCTGTTGCATATACATGGTAAAACATTGATTTATAGCATACTCAAATTCAGATTTATCCCATTTATCAAATACCCAGAAATTAGAAATAGCAGTTGCCAGCGGATAATTCATAACAGCATCATATTCCGTACCTCTAAGCCACTGAATAGAATCATGCCATATCTCTCCCAGGAGATAAAAATCAGGCTTTTTCTCTTTGGTCATCTCCCTTAGCTCTGTCAGGAATAGATGTGATATTTCATTACCAACATCAAATCTAAGGCCGTCTATATCAAATTCATCAATCCAAAAATCTACAATATCCATTAGGTATTGTCTGACAGCTCGTTTATTAGTATTCAGTTTTGGCATCTGATCTGTAAATGCAAACGAATAATATCTTCCATCTTTGGTACTTCTACCCATTTCTACAGGGAATCTGTTGATCATATACCAGTCAGCATATTCGGACTTTTCACCCTTTTCAATTATATCTTCCCATAATGGATAATCAGTACCTGTATGATTGAATACAGCATCTAGCATAACTTTGATTCCCAGCTCATGCGCCTTATCTACAAGCTCTCGCAGATCTCCATTAGTTCCAAAAGCCGGATCTATCTTGCGATAATTTTTGGTATTATATTTATGATTAGAACTGGATTCAAAAACAGGCGTAAAATAGATTCCGTTAATTCCAATATCCTTAAGGTATTCAAGCTTGTTTATAACACCTCTTAAGTCTCCACCATAGAAATCTCTATAGCCTTCTATCTTCTCATATTTCCAAGGTTTAACATTTTCAGGATTTATATCAGGATTACCATTGCAAAACCTGTCTGGGAAAATCTGATACCAGCAAGTATCATTTACCCATGAAGGTGTACGGAATATATCTGCAGGATTCATCCATGGACATATAAAATATGACAATGACTTGCCTGGGTTTTCCATTTCTTCTTTGGTATAGAATCCATCTTCAAAATAATAGTAAACTTCATGTCCTGAATGTAGTTCAAAATAATATTTAGCTCTCTTATATGAAGGATAAATTGTTGTAGTCCACCATACATGCTGTTTAAGTTTTTTCTTATAATATATCTCTTCTCTATGTCCGGACCATTTCTCGCAGCCACCCATTATACCTGCTTCATAAGGATCACCAACGATTATATAAACAAGGTCTATATCCTTACCTGTTCTGATATTTATTACTAGTTCATTTTCATTTAATGCATATGCATATTGGTCTGCAGTGCGATGATATACAGCAGCAAAATTCATAAAGGCACCTCATATTATGTTTATCTAAAGTCTTATAGTTACTTGTGGAAAACGTTTTCCGTAACACTATTATTATCATATCCCCAATAAAAAATCAAGGACTTTAAAAATGCTTTTAAACATTTCTAAAGTCCCTGATATTTTTGTTACTGTATATCTTTTTTACGTATCACTCTGCATCAGTGCTTGTTTCAAGCTTATTCTCATTTTTTCTAATCATAAATAGTCCGACAATGTTAGTAACTACAGTGAAAATATCACAAGCAAGAGCTGAATAATTCTGAAAATGGAAATCATGAAAAGCCCACAAAATCTGGCCAATTATAATAGCTAATTTAAGTGCGCTCTCATTCTTAGCATCAAGGCTCCATGTAAATACCACTGTAGCAAAAAATGGTAACCAGCCATATAGGCCTGACTGGTTAAATATAATAGTTAGTACTGCCTGAATAACAACAAATACTATCTTCAATGGGAGGGTAAATTCCTTCTTGAAGCAGATAAGATTTCGAACTATACCAACAACATTTGATATAAATCCCGAAACACCTCCAAGAATGAGATTACCAAGTCCCATTATTCCGAATTGAATGCATTGTGCTGCAAGAATACTATTCTTCTTTTTTAATAACCCTATGGCAATCATAATGATTGCACCAATAAGGGAAACCATATTACCTATTAATATATAACTCATAATCACTTACTCCCTAAATTAAGAAAACCATGCATAATTGCAAGAACAAAGAATGTCGCTAGCGACATTCTCGCGCCGAGCGCGGCTGCATTTTTGCAGCATTTACACTTCGCGCGAGTGCGCATCCTGCACGGAGTGCTTTTAATTTACTAGGAAATTTGCAGAGCAATTTCCTAGTAAATTAAAAACAACTCCTTGAGAATGTATATATCCTTCTCAAGGAGTTGTTATAGTCAACTATTTACGGTAGCATGTAGAAACGCCTGACCAAATCACAGGCATATACAACAACCATATCATTTTATCTTTTTTTCTAATTATGTCAAGCTATTCTTCATCTCTGATTTTATTAAGAGCTTGTGTTATGATTTTGTCCTCATGCTTGTAAATAAGCCATGTGGCGCCCCATGTAGCTATATATACTATTATATAGATAATAGAAGTAAATATAAATCCTTGAACACTTGAATACCAGCAAAAGAGCCTGCCACAGCACATAATGATTAGGTATAACAGCACAAAATGTATGGCAATTCTAAAATAATAATAAAATTTTGATTCACTATTTTTTTCCGCTCCGACATACAGCAAAATGCATGTAAATAAGCTGCATAAAAAACTTGCTAAAATAACAGACCCAGGTATATACCAGTCAAAACAGTAGTCATATGGTCTCATTACAAACAGACCATACAAGCTGATATAGCAAAATATCATAAAACTAACCATAACAGTCTGTAACAAAATAATCCTGATTTTTTTCATATTAAAGTCCCAGCCTTTTCTTCATCTCTTTGACATAACTACGGGTAATAATAATTGATTCTCCATTTAACAGTGTAACTCTCATTCTTGCATTAGTATCAGATTTTACACTTTTTATCTTGCGAATGTTGCATATCATAGACTTGGATCCCCTAAAGAATCTATAATCAAGCATCTCTTCGATTTCATAGAGCCTTCTCCTGATTTCATAACAATCATCCTTGGTATAAGCAAAGCTCTTATCATCAACTGTTTCAAAATAATAAATCTTAGAAATAGGGCATGGTATACTCTCTCCGTCTTTATACCCAAGTATGATCTGTTCTCCATTTTCCAAAAGCCCAATAGCTGTATCTATCTCGTCTGTTCTCTTAAATATATTTATTACTGCACTTTCTTCACTTGCATTCATTATTCTATTAACAGTAACTCTCACAGATATTCCCCTTTACCTATTCTTGCATACTTTGGGATAGATTATCCCTACTGCAGCTACAAAAATAATTGTCATTACTACTATATAAACACACGTCTGCATCAATGTCCAACTATTACTTCCTATTGTCGTATAAAAAGAGAATACTTCTCCCATTGAACTGACAAATGCTCCTCCATCAATGCCTCCAATGCACTCGTCCATATGTTCCAGCACACCGCTGGTAAGAAGATTTCTAATAATAATAGTAACTCCTGTAGCCGGTATCAAATTGCATATATTCTGAATAGATTTATTAAACTCGGAAAGTGGAATATATGCTCCTATTACAAATCCCGCAACTGCTGATAGAATTCCCATAAATGCACTACTAGTTGTAACATTTCTAAAAAACATCATGATAAACATAAAAAAGCCTGTAGATGATATAGTTCCAAGAAATACCGCTACTATGAGATACACAATATCTGATAACTGAAGATACATATCACCCTGCGCGTACAAAATCCCTATTCCACCAAGCATTACTACAGTCGTCTGAGCAAAAGAAGCTATTACAGACGCTAAATAATAACCAAGTATTATATGAATCCTCTTAACCGGAGTAGAAATCATATCATAATCAACATTTTCTTCCCTGTCTCTTACAAAAATCTGAAGTGCATTACAAGGAATTGTAATAAGGGCCGAGCCAAGTATTCCAGCAAGCAATAATCCATTAACCAACTGATCTATATCCCTTGTACTTACCAGTCCTTCAAGCCCATTAGCTACTCTTTCAAGTGAACTTGTCATTTCACTTTTGAGAAATAACAAATATAGCATCAAAACTATAATAGGTGTCAACATTGAGAAAAAGACCAATCCTTTATTATTAAAAAATATAAGTATATTTCTCTTTATAAGCCCTTTTATTCTTATTAAATCATTCATTACAAGCCACCATTTCCTTTCCCGTAAGATTCAAGAATACATCATCCATTGTTCCTTTTATAATTTCATAATCCTGTATAATATTTCTGTTATTCCAGATAAAATCCGTCACATCTTCATTCATACATATACTATAATGATCTGCCTCATATTGATATTTACTGGCTTTTGACTTTTCTATAATCTCTTTATTCTCATTAGTATTATCTGCATACCATATGATTTTTTTATCTGTATATCTGGATTTAAGCTCTGCAGGTGTTCCTTCTGCGATTATTCTTCCTTTATCCATTATCACAACATTATCAGCTTCTGCCGTCTCTTCCATATAGTGTGTTGTCAGGAATATTGTCAGATTCTCTTTCTTTCTTAAATTATTGATATAATCCCATACAAGTCTACGTGTCATAGGATCAAGTCCAGTTGTTGGCTCATCCATAAATAGTATTTTAGGTCTGTGCAATAGTGCCCTTACTATATCCACTCTTCTCCTCTGTCCGCCTGATAACTTGCTATATTTTCTGTTCCAAATTTCATCCAGACTGAATTCTTCCCTGAAATCCTTTATTCTGTCAATTATATCTTTTTTACAATATCCATAATATGCGCCTCTTGTCATCAGATTCTGCTTTACAGTCAGTTCGTAATCCAGAACAGAATTTTGAAATACTATCCCTATATCATTTCTAATAGCATCATCTTCTATTCCAAGTTTATGCCCCATAACTTCAACCGTTCCAGAAGTTTTATCCAAAATAGTACTTAGAATATTTATAGTAGTAGACTTTCCCGCACCATTTTCTCCTAGAAATGCAAACAGTTCTCCCTCCTGTACTTCAAAAGAAATATTATCAACTGCGGTAAGCTCATTATATTTTTTATATAAATTATTAACTTCTATAGCTTTTAAATTTCCTCCTGACATCTCATACCTCTTTTCTCAATATTTTTTTATTTTATTCACAGATTTATTTACTTCTTATGCTTTAAATATTAAACTTTTTTGCCTACAAAAAAAGTGCAACCACGGTGAGTTGCACTTTTACTAATGTCAAATACATATTATGATATAGCTGTAGTTATATTTTTCTCTTTTTTCTAAAAATCTTCCAAATCGAAGCGGCGGCGCTTTTGACGAGAAGGTTTTCTATATCGATTTGGGCGGGGCAGATGTTACGGCAGGCAAGAGATTTTGCACAGCCTTCGTATATGTTTTGGTCGTAGATTTTGGATAATTCTGGTTGCTGGTCTTCAGGAGCTTTATTCAGAAGACGGGCTGTAGGGGCCATGGCAGCCATTCCTCCAAATTTGCCACCAACGTAGAAATTAGGACACACTTCAAGACATAACCCGCATTGAAGGCATTTCGATGCTTCAAAGGCCATCTTTTCTCCATCGGGAACTGCGTCGTCGTTTAGCCATAGTTCCATTTCACGCAGTTTATCCATCATGGATGATCTGTCTACAAGGAGATCTTCTACAACTGGGAATTTACGAAGTGGTTCAATAACAACTCTTTGGCCCTTAAGGCTTGATAATCTGGTATCACATGCAAGACGAGGAATTCCATTTATTACTACAGCACAGGCTCCGCACCTTTTCTGAAGGCAACTATGCTCCCATACAACCGGTAGTGTCATAAGAGCTGTTGCTACAGTATCTGCTTCTTTGTATTCATATATAAAATCTTCCCAATAGGCATCATTACTACCTGCTTTCTGCCTGCGGATATGTAATACTTTTTTCATTTAGTCATTTACTCCTGTATAAACATTTTGCCACTCCACTTAATTACTGAAGTTCTGCGATATTCTTCAAGTGTATCAGGATAATCCTCTCTGGTATGTGCTCCTCTGGATTCTCGTCTCTCAAGTGCGCTGGTCAACATTGCAATTGCGAATCTATATCTATTAATAAGTTCATCTGATAATTGCTGTTCCCCTGCTATATCAAGGCTCTGAATATAATTGTTAATACTATTATTTATGTTATCAATTGCCCTCTGCAGACTTTTGCCATTTCTAATGATACCAAGTCCGTTTGCAAGTTCATGTTCAATAACAGAACTTATTTTTTTATCCGCATCAGACATATATTTATAATCAGTTATATCACCATCGCTTAATGCGTAATCATTTTTTAGACTATCTGCCATATCAGCCAAGATGCTCCTCGCAGCTGTCTGCCCACCATATATTGCTCCCAGAAGTGAATTTCCCCCAAGTCTGTTAGCACCATGATAAGCGCATGCGCATTCCCCTGCTGCATATAATCCGGTAAGATTTGTATGATGGCCAATATCTACCTTAATTCCTCCCATAAAATAATGTATACCTGGAGATACAGGAACTGGCTGTATCTTGGGATCTATAGACATATAATGCATTATCTCATCTCTAAGATCAGATAATTTATTAGTCCATGTATCTTCAGTAAGTTCCATCAGATTCAAGTACACTTGGTGCCCCAACATTGCCATTTCTCTGGATATTACATCACGAGGCATCAGATTACCTCTTTCGCCATATTTATCTTCCATAAAATAACAATATGAACCGTCAGCTCTTATATAGAACAGTCTTCCGCCTTCGCCCCTTGCTGCTTCTGATATCAATAGTCTCTTACCGGTTATCTCAGTTGTTGTTGGATGATACTGTATGAATTCCAGATTGGCAAATTCTATACCTTGGCTAAAGAGCTCAGCTGCAGCCAGTCCTGTATTAGCTGTTGTACCGGTAGTAAGTCCCGGGAACATTCCATTAAATCCTCCGCAAGCTATTATTACAGGTCCTTCAAAGACAGATCTTGTATGTGTATAGATATCATATATCTGCACGCCAACACATTCACTGTTCTTTATAATTATTTTTTCAAATCTATGATGAGGATATCTCTTAACATATCCGCTATGTTCATATTTTCTTACAGCATCTATAAGAGCTACTACAAGCACCTTACCAGTACTACTCATCGCATATGTAGTTCTCTTTTTTTTCTGTCCACCAAAATTCCTCTGGATTATATGTCCATCTGCCCTGTGAAATGGGACTCCCAGCCTGTCCATTTCCATTACGACTTCTGGTGCATTCTCTGTAAGATTTTTTACCATATCAGGGTCAGCCAGATAGCAACCACCCTTCATGGTATCTTCATAATGTTCTATCCAGGTGTCATTTTCTCCCATTACATCAAGGCATGCATTTATACCACCTTCCGCAAGGTTGGACTGAGCCCTTTCAGATGCCTGAACAGAAAAAAGCCGTACATAAACTCCCCTTTCTGCAAGCTCTTTGGCTGCAGAAAGGCCAGCTAGTCCGGCTCCTATAACATTTACAGATATTCTGGTATTATTAGTCACTTAACTCTCCCGCGTCCATACGATATATTTTATCTGCATATTTCTCTGCATCATTCTCATGTGTGACCATAAGAACTGTAGTGCCATTATTGGCAATTTCTCTAAGTGCTTCGAAAACAATAACAGTATTCTCATCATCAAGGTCACCTGTTGGCTCATCTGCAAAGAGTACTTCTGGTTTTCTAATGAGTGCTCTTGCAATCGCCATTCTACGCAGTTCTCCACCTGATAGTTCTTCTGGCATGGCATCTCTTAGATGCGTAATACCAAATCTATCCATCAGTTCTACTGCCCCATCTTCATTGCTCTCTCCATATAATATTTCCGGGAGCATTATATTCTCTATTACAGACAGTGATACAATTGCGCTCTTACCCTGAGGAACATAGCCTATATGCCTGTTACGATACTCTGACAGTTCCTTGTCCTTCATACTATAGATATCTACATCACCATATAATATCTTACCTTCTGTTGGTTGCAAAATACCTGATAACATGTTCATAAGTGTACTCTTACCGCCACCAGAACGACCTTTTATAACAGTTAATGTCCCCTCTTCCATAGTAAAGTCACATGTATTTACAGCCGCAAAGATATTAGTTCCTTTACTTTTCCTATAGAATTCCTTTTTAATCTGCTCTGCTCGAATCTGCATCATTCACCACTCCTTAATATCATACCTGTATCAATCCTACTAATCCTTGCTGCGGCAAATCCAGCTGTAAGTGCACCTGCAAATGTTGACAGTAATATTGCTCCAACTGCTGCAATTATTATCATAGGAGCATCAGGTAATAAGAATGGCAGCGCCATCTTGGTCTCAATATATCCTGAAAAAGGAATAATTATAATAAGTCCAAGAATCACACCAACAAGTCCTCCTATAAGGCTTAAGCTTACGCCTTCTGTTAGTACTATCGTGGATAATTTTGCTCTGGAAGCTCCCATTGCTCTTAGAACAGCAAATTCTTTTTTTCGCTCTCCTGTCATCATGAAAAATGCAACAATCATAATTCCAAGTGCTACTACCCATACAACAATGGTAATTATCTGGGCTATATCAGAAACAGCTGCAAGTGAATCAGATATGCCAGATATCATATTGGTGGTTCTGATAGCTCTTAGTTTTTTGTAATGAATATTAATATCATTAACAACTTCATCTACGTTATGAGTATCATCTACATCTATCAAGATACAGCTGATTACATTTCCCGAATTAATATTGGCATATTCATTGAGCTGCTTGTTAAGTGACGCCTCTATAAGAGTCTGTATAGTTTCTCTTGTAGTAAACACCTGTGTATCATAGCTGGTTCCTGTCTTGTCGAGCTTGGCAACTACATTGACCTTTACTCCAAAAAATGACAGTTCATCACCTACAAAAGCATTCAGATCATTACCTACAACAACATCGAGATATCCAACTTCATCTGAACTGGATTTCTTGATCCAAGGTGTAATTGCAAAATCCGTTTCAGGATCATAACCTATAATCTGAACCGGAATAGAACAGCATCCTGCCTTGACAGAAGCCAGGTAATACTGAGGGGATATCTGACCTACACCATCAAGCTCTGAGAGTTCATCGAGGTATTCTCCGTTCATATAAAAATATCCTGTATTACCCTGAAGTACTATGTTCTCAAGCTCCTGCTTGGTAGTTGCTTCATATGGAACAACCATGATATCAGCTCCCAGTCTGTTCTCCAGTGAACTGAATCCATTATTTAATGCCTGTACTATTACCGTTCCACCAAAAACAGATAATGCTAGTACTGCAGCCAGTATCATAAGTGCAATACTTCGTACCGGGCGCTTAATGATATTCTTGTAAGCTACAAACCCAGTTTTTTTCATAATTAATAATTCTCCTCACTCATCGGATATTCCTGATAGAACTCATCCGATGTAAATTCTGCGTCTCTTATATGTGTATCCTTGAAATAATCATCTGTTTTCAGATTATATTACCTGCCACCTGATGTAATAGACTATAAATGCAACCCCTGATAATAAAAGGAGTACTGATAATATCAGTATCACATCACTTTTCAAATCTCTCTTATCAGTTAAACCAAGTGCAATTCTAAGCGGAGGTATGTTAGTCACTAGATGCACTATAAGCGATACTACCATTAATATCTGGGATATAAGTCCCATCATATCAAATAGTTTTAGCCTGTATACACCACCTTCATTTGTTCCTGTGAATAGCAATATATGCATAGCCATGAATACCAGCAGAGCAAATCCGCTTATTCTGCGAGTCAGGAATAGACTGTTATCTTTTAGATAAAAAGTCCCTGATTTAATACCCGCAATAATTGAATCTATCGTAAGTTTAACTGCAATAACGACATGTACGCAGATAAACACGACCATCGTATATGAAAGTGCAGAAAAGACTTTATTTCCGCCTTTTACCATACCTGTCATCATAAGTCCGCCCCAGATCATATGTATGAGGAAAAACAACATAATAACAGCCGTAACAATCGCATTAAATTTTCTCATTGTCCTTCCTCTTCTAATACAACAGCCTTGTCGTATTCTTCTACCGTTTGTGCACTATACGCGTCATATATCTCTTTGGACATGACTATAACATCAAATTTGCCATAATCAGCCTTTGACAGCATAAGTGTTATATCTTCTATTCTGATACTCATCTGATTTTCGGGAAGTATTGATTGGAAACTCCTTGCGAGTTCCAGTCCTGCTGCGTCACAGTCTGCAACTACGCAGGAAATATCCTCAAATAGAAAATCTATTTCTTCTCCGCCAAAAAATTTTTTCCATGTATCAAGATTCTCATCGTCATGATGAAAATCCTTATTAATAATTACCACATAGGCCCCTGAAGGCTGCTCTATTACAACGGTGGCAGATGATATTACATCTGCACCGCTTAACTTACCTTGAATATATCCAGTTGACCAGACAGGAACGCCTACCAATACGATAAGAGCTCCTGTTACAATTAAAATGTGGCGGATTATTCTCATTCTTTTGCTTCCTCAAGAGCATTTTCTACTGCTTCTACAAATTCATTGTAGTTAATAGTTGCGCCGCTTATGGCATCAATACCATCGAGCTGTCCATTAGCTACGAGCATACTTGCGTATTCCGCGCAGGCTGCATTAGCTTTCTGCGCCTTATTGTAATAATCTTTATTGGCAATACGGCCATCTTCCTTGCCGTAGTCTTCTCCCTTTAGTGTTCCATCAACTTCATAAGTCTGATATGTACACTCTGTAATCTGTCCATTTTCTATGGTAATTGTTACAACTCCATATCCATTACCATCATCTGAACCATCTTCACTTTCATAGACTGAGCTCTGGCCTTCATAAGTACCATCTTTGTATGTAACATTTGAATCGCCACAGCCTGTCAGCATAAATGCTGTAACAAGAGATGTTGCTACTAATATAGAAGCTATCTTTTTCATAATATCCTCCTTACTGTAATGTTATGTGCTTGATCTTACCTGTGAAATTCTCATTAATCTTCTCATGGTCGACCTTACCATTTCTCAGTACTACAGTCCTCTGAGCAACTTCAGCTACTTCAGGATTGTGAGTAACTACAACAAGTGTTGTTCCTTCTTCATGTAGCTTTCTGAATAGTTCAACTACTATTTCTTCATTCGCTTCATCAAGGTTACCTGTAGGTTCATCAGCAAGAATTATTTCAGGATAGTTAATAAGCGCTCTTGCAACACATACTCTCTGCTGTTCACCACCAGATAGCTGACTTGGATAATGCTTTGCTCTGTCCGCAAGTCCAACTCTTTCAAGTGCTTCCAGCGCTTCCTTTTCATCCGGAACACTGTGATAATACTGTGCCAGCATTACATTCTCAACAGCTGTCAGATAACTTACTAAATGGAACTGCTGGAATATCAGACCTATTTTGTCTCTTCTGATATCAGTAAGTTCTTTTGCACTCTTTTTGGCTATATCAACGCCATCTAAGAGGATTTCACCCTCAGAAGCCTTGTCGAGCGCACCTATGATATTCATCATCGTACTCTTACCAGATCCTGAAGGCCCCATAATGGCAAGCCATTCTCCCTGCTCAACTTTAATATTAACGTGGTCAAGTGCATGTAACTGACCATATATTTTGGATACGTTTCGTAACTCTAGTAGACTCATTATAATTATTCTCCTTTCAGCACAAGTGCCGGATCGACATCTGTTGCACTTCTGATAGGTATCAGACATGCGATTGCCGTTACTATTACAGATACGATAATAGTAACTGGTATCAGTAATGGCATAAGTGTAATTGAACTATTAAATACATTCATAGAAACCGCCTGAGCGAATATAAATCCCAGTATTGCACCCAGCAGTCCGCCAACTGCACCCAGTACTATTCCTTCACCCATGAATTCAGCAATTATACTTGAATCACTTGCGCCAAGGGCTTTTCTAAGTCCGATTTCTTTTCTCCTCTCCGCAACAACAGCTGTCATTGTGGTAGCA